>JBFZAB010000176.1:0-2902 GCA_041309285.1 Candidatus Omnitrophota bacterium | reverse complement strand
GGGGACGTAGCGTAGCCTGGTTTAACGCGATAGATTGTCGATCTATAGACCGCGGGTTCAAATCCCGTCGTCCCCGCCAGTCTTCGTCAAACATTTAACATGTTTGACTTCGCCTGACTTTTCCGAAATAATATGTGTTATGTATATACCCTAATAAGTCAGAAAGATAAGACTAAATTCTACATAGGTTATACCGAAAATCTAAAAAGACGCGTTAACGAACACAAAGATAGCCCACCCCATTCCTATACCCACAGATACGCCCCATGGAAATTAGAAACATATATCGCATTTTCTGACAAAAAATTAGCCGAAAGATTTGAGCTGTATCTTAAGAGCCATTCGGGAAGAGCTTTTCTAAAACGAAGACTGGTAGCCATTGAATAATCCGGCGTAGCCCACAGGCTATTTATGTCAAAGGCGAAGCCGGACCCGTCGTCCCCGCCATTTTTGCCTTCGTTTCACTTCAGGCAAAAATGATAGAGAATCGAGATTTGAGATTCAACTGTTGGCGATTTTCGATTCAGTCTATTTTCTATTATCGATTTTCAAAAAAACAGGGATAACCCCCCATATTTCTGCTAAATTCTAACTCCGCACAGTCAATTTTAATTACCGGATTTATCCCTTGTCAGCATCCCGATAAATTTCTCTCCACCCCTTGCCAAATTTAGTTCCACCCCGCCAGCATAGTTTTACAATACTCCTAAATCTTAACATCTTTATTAACAGGTATTTACACCAACAAGTGGTTTAAATTAGCTTAGGGTGTATAAAAAGTATACACTTCCTGCCCAATTTTCCCTTTCTTCAAATCCTATTTCCCAGGACAATCCAGGCCAATTCTATCTATTCAAATCTATATTTTCCAAATACTTACATCTTAAATAAACAAATAGCAAATTGTTTTCCCAGGTTTGGCATATTTCTTGCACAATCCCATGTGTAAGAGTTGGAATAAAAAGGAGGTAGGTGAAATGAAAGTAGGAGAATTAGAGACTGCAAATAGTGTGACGATAGCCCTTGGTTTTTTTTGGAAAAAGACTAAAGAGATTGAAAAAGTAATGGTAAAAGTTGGCCTGACTATTTTAAGCTTAAGTTTTATTTTAGGATTTCCCCAGGAGACTTCTTTTGCCCGATTGAAATTACCTCAAAATACGGGACATCAATCTTATTATGTCCCGACGTTTGAAGGTAGTTTGTTTAGTACTGCTCCTCAGGTGAAGGATCTCCCTTTGATTTACCAGAATTATATCAGCCAGTGGATTGCGCGACGGGGAGAGGTTGCCCGATTAACCGACTATAAGTTGAAATTAATCTGGCAGGAAGCGGAGAAAATTAATTTAGACCCCTTTTATTTTCTGGCCATACTGGCTCAGGAGGGGACAGGTTCTTTTAATACCAGGAATTCACCGAATGGCGGCAAGCCGCACGATAACTTTACCCTGGATTTAAAACGTGCCGCCAACCTCATCAAAAGAGAAGTAGAAGATTGGGAAAAGGACGGAAGAAAAGGAGATTGGCTGCGCTGGGTAAATTTAGGTAACGCCGGTGAGGAATTCTGTGGTGGTTATTCCGAGGATAAAAATTGGTGGATTAAGGTTGCTAAAATCAATAATCGGATAAGCGGGGAGTTCATAGGTAAATGAATAGACTAAAAATAATATTATTGGTAAGCGTGATTTTTTTATCATTTGTTTCTTTTAAGCCTTGTCCAGCCCAGGCTGATGGAGACTCAGAATCTATACAGCCATCAGATATGTTACTAATGCCTCCTGCCCAAAAGATTAACACAAATAATGTAGTTGAAATAGGAGGTAAAAGATATCTTCAAACTTCTCTTGAAGGGTTAAATCCGGAAGAAAGAACTTCATCACTTTTATGGATAGGTTATGTAGGCGGTTATGCAATGGATAAAGATGGAAGGTGGATAAATATTAAAAATGAATGTATAGGCTTTAATGAAATGCCCTTAGACTGGAAGATAATTCATGGTTGGCCATGGAACTGGAATGAACGTTATGTAAAGGCAGAATTTAACGGAGAAGAATTCTACATAAACGTAAAAGATTGTAGAACCATTTACGCGGAAATATTAAATCCCGATCTTCCACAATGGGAGGAGAATATTATCGGGCAGGTTGCCAAAGAATACAGCCTTAACGGAACAGCCAAATTACTGCTGTATGTAATTCGTAAAGTGGAAAATGGTGGAGACGGCAAAGAGTTTGGAGTATTAGATCCGCAAGCCCAGATATATGCCGGAAATAAAGAAAGGTCTTTTAGATTACAGGCAGAATGGGCAGCGGCGACTATACAAAAAAGATTTGACGGAGATCTTCAGGCATTTGCCGACAGATGGGCGCCTATAGGTGCAGCGAATGACCCCGAGGGTAAAAATAAAAATTGGTTTCCGAATGCTACCCGCTATATGTCGCTGTGGATTGGAAGTCTGATTGTTGGAAATATATAGATACCCTCAAAATCAATAACATAAAAGCGCAACGCGGTATAATTGAGTATTTATATGAAAAATACTTAGATTAAGGCAGCGGAAATGGCAGCTCTGGTTCTTCTATCACATTGGAAATCCGATAATATTCTATAAGATTGCGTATCTTCTGTATCAGTTCTGTATCTTCGAGCGTTTCGGCATCCTGTAAGGCCTGTTGTAGGGCAGCGTTAAATACAGAATATAAATTAGAACTAAAGAAGCCTTCCCCAGTATCGGTATTAATAACTACATCGGCGTATTTCATTGTTGGATAGATATATAAATCCTCGCCACGACGTACGGTTGACCACTGCGCGATTGTATCGACAGGAAACTTTCCTCGGGTTGCCCAGTCTCTGACTGCCCTTCTTGCCAGACGTATGTTTCCAGGAGCGTCTATAAACAGGC
>JBFZAB010000175.1:0-3971 GCA_041309285.1 Candidatus Omnitrophota bacterium | reverse complement strand
GAGGACGCGGGGGGAATTATTCTCGATGATTTGGCAATAATTTTTAAAATGGAAAGCCACAATCATCCTTCGCAGGTTGAGCCGAAACAGGGAGCCGCGACGGGTGTGGGAGGAATTATCAGAGATATTTTTACAGCGGGAGCTAGACCGATAGCATTACTTGACTCATTGCGTTTTGGCCCGCTCAGCAAGTCGTATAACAGGTATCTGTTTGCCGGTGTTGTGGAAGGAATCCAGTTTTACGGAAATTGTGTGGGTGTCCCTACGGTGGGAGGCGAGATTTATTTTGACGACAGCTATACGGGAAATTGTCTGGTCAATGCCATGTGTATCGGTATAGCCGAGAAGAAAAGGCTTGTCCGGGCGCGCGCAATTGGCAAGGGAAATTCGATTATGTATGTAGGCTCAAGCACGGGACGCGATGGAATCGGCGGATGCAGTATTCTTGCCTCGCGAGAATTTAAAGAAGGCGAGGAAAAGAGGCCGACGGTTCAGATAGGCGACCCTTTCACGGAAAAATGTCTGATAGAAGCAACACTGGAGGCGATCGGCACGGGATATGTCGTCGGAATCAAAGATATGGGGGCGGCGGGTCTTACCTGCTGCACAAGCGAGATGGCCTCGGCGGGAAATTCGGGCATGGATATAGAGTTGCAAAAGGTTCCCCGACGGGAAGAAAATATGGAACCCTGGGAAATGATGATGTCCGAATCTCAGGAGAGAATGCTTGTTTGCGTGGAAAAAGGAAAAGAAATAAAGGTGGGCGAGATATTTTTAAGATGGGGGCTGAATGCCTCAGTTATAGGCCGGGTTACCGATGACGGGATAGTAACAATAAGGGATAAGGGAAATATCGTAGCAAGCATCAAGGCCCATTCTTTGACCAATGCGCCAGTTTATGACATGCCTTGCAGAAAGCCGGAGTATCTTAAGGAATTAAACAGGCTTCGGATTAGCGAGATCCCCGAACCGAAAGATTATAATCAGGCCCTGCTTAAAATACTAGCTTCGCCTTCTGTTGCCAGCAAGGCGCTTGTGTATGAACAATATGACCATATGGTTCAGACGAACACCTTGGTATTACCCGGTTCCGACGCAGCAGTAATAAGATTAAAAGGGACAAACAAGGCCATAGCCGCAACTACCGACTGCAACAGCCGCTATTGTTTCCTTAATCCCTACAGGGGTGCGCAGATTGCCGTGGCCGAGGCATCAAGGAATCTGGTTTGTTCCGGAGCCCATCCTGCGGCGGTTACGGATTGCCTAAATTTTGGGAACCCGGAAAAACCTGAGAGCTACTGGCAGCTCAAGGAATGTATCTCGGGTATTGCCGATGCCTGCAGGTTATTTAAGATAGCCGTGGTGAGTGGAAATGTATCCTTGTATAACGAAAGCCCCAAGTCTGCCATAAACCCCACTCCCGCGATCGGTATGATAGGCATCATAAAAGATGTGAAAACAGTCTCTTCGCAGAATTTCAAACGTGATGGCGAATCAATAATTCTCCTGGGTCTTTGCCGGGAAGAATTGGGGGCAAGCGAATACCTGAAAGAAATTCATAATCTAATCAAAGGCGATGCCCCGCAGTTGGACCTTAATCTGGAACAGGCAGTTCAAAAAACTGCCCTCGAGGCGATAGAGAAAGGTTTGGTAAGTTCTGCGCACGATTGTTCTGAAGGAGGATTGGCGGTTGCCCTTGCTGAGAGCTGTATTTCCGGTAAAGACAAAATGATAGGAGCAACAGTGGATAACCTGGATTATGACATAAGAACGGATGCCTTGCTTTTCGGCGAATCCCAGTCGAGGATTATTCTTTCCTGTTCCGCTGATTCCGCAGGGATAATCGAAAAGATTGCCCGGAAGAATAAGGCTCCTTTTCGCATCATCGGAATAACGGGCGGAGAAAAATTAAGAATATTATGCGGTAGTAAAAAAATAATTGATTTAAGTCTGGAAGATTTATTTAAAGAGTGGAGCAGTGCTTTAAAAAAGAATTTGAATGATAAAAATTAACCCTATCCCTGTAGCTATACGTTACGTAGATTTCTGCGAAATCTACTTACAGCTGCAGGGATTAATTCAGCCAAACAACTTGTGTTGCGCTTTCAGCGCTTCCGCAAGTTGCGGCTTCATTAAATGTGTGGAATAATCGGAGTATATCCGCATAAGGATGCGGCACATCTGGCATGTCTTGGTCTTTATGCCCTGCAGCACAGGGGAGAAGAAGCGAGCGGGATAATCACCCGTAATTCCAGGAAAGTGCATCTGCATAAAGCCCTGGGTTTAGTCAGCGATGTTTTTGACGAAAAAATCCTGCGTAGCCTGCACGGCGAAATGGCGGTGGGGCACGTGCGTTATTCTACCACCGGAAGCAGTAATATCAAAAATACCCAGCCTTTCTACGTAAAATCAAAGATTGGCGATATTGCCATTGCCCATAACGGAAATCTTACCAATACGCTCGAATTACATAAGGAGCTGGAAAATAACGGTGCCCTTTTCCAGACCAGTATGGATTCCGAGATCATTGCACATCTCCTGGCACACAGCCAGAAAAAAGATATCAAAGAGGCAATTATCTGGTCGCTCTCTAAATTGGAAGGGGCATATTCTCTTGTTCTAATGCTCAACGATATTCTGGTCGGTGCAAGAGACACTTTTGGCTGGCGGCCGCTTTGTCTGGGTAAATTAGATGGAACATTTATCCTGGCTAGTGAAACCTGTGCCTTGGATTTAATCGGCGCAAAATATATCAGGGATATACAGCCGGGAGAGACCGTTTTTATATATAAAGACAGAATAGAATCCATTATATCCGGCGTTAAAATGCGTAAGGCCTTCTGTATTTTTGAATATATTTATTTTTCCCGTCCGGATAGCAATATTTTCGGACATAATGTTTATCTGACGCGCAAGAGACTCGGGAAGCAGCTGGCGAAAGAATTTCCGGCTGAGGTAGATCTGATTATGCCTCTTCCTGATTCGGGGACATATGCTGCGCTGGGATTTTCCCAAGCCTCAAAGATTCCCTTTGAGTTCGGCATGATTCGTAACCACTATATAGGAAGGACTTTTATTCAGCCTACTCAAGATTTGCGCGATTTCCGGGTGAAGATAAAACTCAATCCCTTAAAAGAGATACTAATCAATAAGAGGGTAGCTGTAATAGAGGATTCCATAGTGCGCGGGACAACCAGCAGGATGCGCGTCAAGACCTTGCGCCTTGCGGGAGCAAAAGAAGTGCATATGCGCATAAGTTGCCCGCCGCTAAGGTTTCCCTGTTTCTACGGAATAGATTTTCCCACCAAAAAAGAACTTGTTGCCTCCAAGCATGATATTTCCTGGATCCGCGATTTTATCGGGGCGGACAGCTTGGAATATCTCAGCCTTGAAGGAATGCTGGGCTCCATGCCGTTACCTAAAGAGAATTTCTGCACTGCTTGTTTTACCGGGCAATATCCGGTCGAGCACGCCTGCCGTATCTCCAAAAACATTCTGGAAAAATAAAAGCCTATTTATCTTTTTGTGTCTTGTTCGCCTCTCTGAGGTAGACATTTTATATTTATTTACCCGTAAAATATTTGCGCAATTTAGAGCCAAAATGACCGGACAAAACGGACAAATTTCCGAGGTTAATACCGCTCTAAAGATATAAATTTCCTTGTTAAAGATTACAAATTCGCTATAATAAATATCTGAAAATAGTAAGCGGTTTAACCTTGGCTATTTAATGCTAATATCGGCGATATTGATGCATATTTCCTTTTCGGAATGGCGAATTAAATAGAGATACTAGTTCTCACCCGCCAGGTTATAATCGTAAAATAAACTAAAGATGGGGGCAATTTGATCTTAGTAAGGTTCTGCAGAAAATGATTGTAACAAGGCTGTGTCTAGGGTAAAATATAAGTCGCTTAAAGGCGATGGGGTTCGCCAATAACCGCCTCAACAGGCTGATAACTCCTACTAAA
>JBFZAB010000174.1:0-10019 GCA_041309285.1 Candidatus Omnitrophota bacterium | reverse complement strand
TGCCTTAGGTATGGGATTCTTGCTGGTAATTATAGGTACTTTTTCCGGAATCTTGTCTTCTATGCCTAAGTCGGGTGAATGGATGGTAAGGATAAAAAAAGGTTTTGCCTGGTTTTTGTTCGGAGTAAGCGTGTTTTATTTTTTAAAGGCAGGAGGTCTGTTTTGAGAAAAAACCAGAAGTCGGCCGGTATTGTTATAATTGTCATATCTATCCTGGTTTTATTTCTTTTTTATTTTTTTCCCGGAGATTCAAAAATCCCTCAGCCGAGTCTCAAAAAAGCGATTGATTTTACCCTCCCCGACCTTAAAGGCAATGAGATTTCCCTTTCCGAAATGAAAGGGAAAGTTGTACTACTGACTTTTTGGTCCACGCGGTGTCCTTTATGCGAAAAGGAAGTACCTCTGCTTAATAGAATTCACAGTCTCTATAGCAGAAAAGAGGTCGAAATTTTGTCCGTTGATATCGGCGAAAGCGATTTTGTCGTCGAAAGATTTAAGAATAAAGAGGGAATCGCTTATCGCATATTGTTGGACAGAGAAGCCTTTGTGGCCCGTATTTACGGTGTCATGGGAGTTCCTACGGATATAATAATTGATAAAGAGGGAGTTTTACGTTATTACGGCTTTGGCTGGCCCGATAACCTTGAAGAAATTATAAACAGCCTGCTTTAACGAAAAACGGAATATTGTTTTTTGTAGTAACGGCTGAGAAAATCACGGATTATGGAATAAATGTCTAAAAAAGGTTTGATTCATATATATTGCGGAAGAGGAAAAGGAAAAACCACTGCCGGACTTGGACAGGCGCTTAGGGCGTGGGGTTGGGATAAGGAGGTAATCATCTTTCAATTTTTGAAAAGCAAAAATTTTCCCTCCGGCGAAATAAAGGCAATAGAGAGATTAGGAAATTGCTTTAGGATCATTAGATTTGACCAGGAACATCCTATGTTTGGCAAATCAAAAGTTTTGAAAACAGGGTTTAAGAAATCAATACACGATTCCTTTAAAATGGTGAGAAAAGTTTTTTGCGGGAAGAAATATGACCTGATGATTCTTGACGAAATACTCAACGCCGTAGGCGAAGGTTTTATTGAAGAGAAAGAAGTAATTGGCTTGATCAAATCTAAGCCCGAATCTTTGGAGCTTGTTTTAACGGGAAGAACCGTGCCGAAAAAAATACTTGCCCTGGCAGATTATGTAAGCCGGATAACAGAAATAAAACACCCCTTTAAGTCCGGAGTAAAGGCAAGAAAGGGAATTGAATACTAACGCCTATTAAATAACTAAATCCTAATGACGAATAAATAACTAATGCCAAATTATCTAATAAACATTAAAAGATTAGCCATTTATACATTCGCGGCCAAAAAATCGCAGCCTTCAAGCTGCGAATAGAAGCTGGTTGCTCAGTATTTCGCCCAAGGAACCATAGGCTTTAGCCCAAGTGGGCTCCATTAGAAATTCGTCATTGATGAACTCGATATTAAGACTGGATAAAATGAAAAAGTCATTTTATTTACTGATTGTCTTTCTATTTTTCTTATCCCTTCCTTTTAACTCTGAGGCCGAAGATCTAAGGATTATATCCCTTGCCCCGAATACAACCGAAATTTTATTTGCCTTAGGGTTAGAAAACAATATCGTCGGGGTAGATACTTTTTCTAATTATCCAGCCGAGGCAAAAAAAATAAAGAAGGTAGGAAGTTTCAGCCGGCCCAATGTAGAGAAAATCCTGTATCTAAAACCGGATCTGGTATTTACCACAGGATTGGAACAAACTCCCGCGGTTGCGCGTTTGAAAAGATTTGGATTTAGGGTTATTACGGTTGATCCTGTCAATACGGAGGAGTTGTTGAAGGAAATTTTGAAGGTAGGAAAACTTACGGATAGAAAAGAAGAGGCCGAGGCTCTTGTAAACAGCATGCAGGATGAAATTTCAAGAATTAAGAATGCAATTTCTATAATTCCTCAGGGTTTAAGGCCGAAAGTTTACCTTGAAATCTGGCATTCACCGCTTATGACCTGCGGGAAAGGTTCATACCTCGATGAACTTATTTCACTTGCCGGTGGAACAAATATTGCGCAAGATGCCCCCAGACAATTTTCCCGTTTTTCCGAAGAGCTGATTATCAAGCGTTCGCCGGATATAATTATCCTCTGCTATATGCAGGAAGGAAAGGCATTGGATAAAATTTCCGGGCGTTACGGGTGGCGAAATATAAATGCCGTAAAGGCCGGGCGTGTTTATAATGATATTAATCCCGATATTCTCTTAAGGCCTGGACCGCGCGTTATTGAAGCACTGAAGAGCTTAGAGAAACATTTCTTTGTATATGGAAAAACCCTGGCTAAAAAATAAGAAAAATAGGTTTTTGTTAATACTGGTCATGTGCCTTGTCTTGAGCATGGTCATTATTTCCTCCGCCTTCTTTGGGGCGGTATCTATTTCCCTGGGAGATATTTTCGGTAACATAAACAGGAATATATTTTATCTGCGCCTTCAACGTATAATGCTTGCGGCACTGGTAGGAGGGGGATTATCCGTGGCCGGTTTAGTTTTTCAATCAATTTTGCGCAATCCCCTTGCCGATCCTTACATATTGGGAGTTTCCAGCGGTGGAGGGTTAGGGGTAGTTATAATGATGATTTTAGGAATGGGTTTGCTGAGGTTTGATGCCCTGACCTTTCCTTTGAGTTCATTTTTGGGAAGCATATTTGCTATTTTACTTGTGTATCGCCTGGCCCGCGTTGAAGGGCGTACCCCTGTTCAAAACCTTCTCCTTTCCGGAGTTATAGTGGGGACGATATTTACCAATGTTCTGGTATTTATTGTATGGATTTTTGAGGATAAAATGGCCAAGGGTATTATCTGGTGGTTGCTGGGTAATCTCGACGTAATCGAACCGCGGTTCCTCCTCAGTATCCTGTTTTTAGAGGTAATTGGCGTAGGGACCGTTTTACTGTTTTCGCGTGAACTTGATATACTCTCGCTGGGAGAAGAAGAAGCCCTGGCCCTCGGTGTCGAAACCGAACGTATTAAAAAATTTCTTCTTCTAATAGCCTCTCTAATTACCGCGGCAGCTGTTTCATTCTGCGGAATTATAGGGTTTGTAGGCTTGATTGTCCCGCACACGATGAGGCTCCTGCTTAATAACGAACACCGCCTGCTTATTCCTGCCTGTTTTCTGGGGGGAGCGATATTTCTGATTGTCTCGGACACCTTTGCGCGCAAGCTTATTATGCCGGTTGAAATACCGATAGGTGTGATTACAGCATTAATCGGCGGACCGATGTTTATATATCTCTTACAGAGAAAAAAGAAAATACTATTTAAGTAGCGATAGGCTATTAAAACTATAAACATTTAATTTCGAATTTCATAATTAGTCATTTATATTAGGATTTTTATAATAATGCCAGAAACCTTATTAGAGACAAAAAATCTTTCCTGCGGATACGGCGAAAAAATTATTTTGAAAGATATTTCTTTTGGAATTAAAGAAGGAGAGTTTCTTGGGATTATCGGTCCCAACGGAGCGGGCAAGTCTACGCTGCTTAAAACCGCCTCAAAGATTATCTCTCCCTTAAGCGGCGCAGTTTATTATCAGGGAGAGGATATCTCTAAATTGCGGCGTAAGGCCCTGGCAAGAAATATGGCCTATGTTTCTCAGGAGGCACAGGCCTGGTTCAGCTTTAGTGTGTTGGAAATTCTGATGATGGGGCGTTACCCTTTTCTTAAACGCCTGGAGGCGGAAGGAAAGGCCGACTGGGATATAATGAAGAAAGCGGTTAGTCTTACCGATATAGGGGAATTAATTTATAATAGTCTTGATGAATTGAGCTCCGGAGAGAGGCAGCTGGTTTTTATCGCCAAAGCCCTTATTCAGGAGCCGAAACTTCTTCTCTTGGATGAGCCTACGGCGCATTTAGATATCGGGCATGAGATGAAGATATTCGATTTACTGCGGAAATTAAACCGCCAATATCGGCTCAGTATAATAACTGTTTTGCACGACCTTAATTTAGCCGGTCAATATTGTGACCGCCTGCTGCTTTTATCCGGCGGAGGAATAAAAAAGATTGGCACTCCGGAGGAAGTTCTTGAGTATAAAACCATTGAGGAATCCTACAATACAGTGGTTGTAGTGAAAGAAAACCCGATTTCGAAAAAACCGCACGTATTTACCATTCCCGGACAATTTAATAAATAGAAGAAATAAAAATGTCTGGGTTTATTTCTCCCGGGACGCTTGTTGTACCCCGGCGAGTTACAACTGCACTCGCTTCCAGCCCTTCGCTCGTCCCTGCTGGACACCGTGCCCGCTCAGGGTTTCCAGACGCCCTGCTCAAAATCAAACCCAGCCATCTATATAGCAAAATATATCGTTAACCTGCGCGATCGACAGATTTTTTATTCTTGACAATATAAATCATACATCCTAAAATCTAACCTATCGTTGTAATCTGTTTTAGAATCTCCGTAATCAGTTTCATTAGAATTTTGGTTTGAGCCGTATTAGGGAAGGAACTCCTCGTGAAATTCGAGGGGCTGTCCCGCAACGGTAATGTTGGCAAATAGCAAATTGCTAATGGCAAATAGATAAATGCAATAAGCGATTTGCAATGTGCTATAAGCCAAACGAGCCCGGTCCATCCCCATTCACGGCTAGTACCTTCGCGGAAGGGGAAATATGGGTAATAGTAGAGACCCACCTAACGAAGGTGGGTTTTTTTATTTCAAATGAGGATGCAATTTGAGGAACGCAGTAAACGCAAATTGTATATCCGAATTTGACCCTTGATATTTTTAATGTCAAGGGTTCAATCCATAGATATTTAGACACAATTTATGTTGCTAAAGTTTAATGCCTACTGAAGAAAGGGAGAAGAGAAAATGGATAAAATAAAATTGTCTATTGTCTTTATTATTTGTTTTTATTCTGGTTTATTCAGTTCAAATCTTTTGTATGCTGCTGATATTGGTTCCCAGAAGGATGATTATGATTTAGGTCGCGTCGTTGTTATTTCTGACCGGTGGGGAAAACCGGAGTATCGCCTGGGTTCAAATGTTAGCGTAATTGATAAAAAGAAGATTGAGGAGTCGGGGGCAAATAATGTAGCAGATTTATTAGCGGGGGAGCCAAGCATAAACGTAAGTTCCTATTCTCAGACCCGGAAAAATACCTTCCTTGATATAAGGGGTTTTGGAGAAGCTTCTCCTACGAATGTTCTGGTTTTAGTTGACGGAAGAAGAATAAATCAGATAGATATCTCTGGTGTTGACTGGTGGCAGATTCCCGCAAAAAGCGTTGAACGTATTGAGATAATCAGGGGTGCGGCTTCCGTGCTCTACGGCGATAATGCAACGGGAGGAGCAATTAATATAGTCACTAAAAAGGGCGAAGGAAAGCTGAAAGCAAAAGTAAGCTCAAGCTATGGAAGCTATAATATGGATGCTCATGATACGGAAATAACCGGAAGCCTGGATAAATTTTCCTATTATTTTTATTCACGTTATTATGATACCGATGGCTATCGTGATAACGATAATCTTCTCTCCAAGGATTTCAATAGCCGAATTGGTTTTGAGCCCGATGAAAGAATGAAATTTGACTTAAATCTAGGCTTACATACAGATAAATACGGGCTTCCCGGACCATTGTCTATAGCAAATTTTGAGCTTTTGGGAAGACGCGGGAGTGCATATCCTAATGACTATGCCTATACCAAGGATAAGTATATAAGGCTAGAAACTAAGGTAAGACCTCTCTGGGGTAGCTTAGAGATGGGTGATTTTATTAGCGATATAACTTTACGTAAGAGAGAATCTTATTCAAGTCTCATTGCCTTTGGCACGAACTCCACTACCCTGCACGATATCGACAGCTTAAGTATAACTGCAAAATATAGAAAAGAACTTGATATTTTTAACAGAAATACAGTTTTTATTACAGGTCTTGATTTTTATAATGCTGATGATATTATTGAAAGCCGCGGATATTCTATAGACGATATAACTATTACCAAAGAAAGCAAGGGATTTTTTGTCCTCCTGGACACAGAGATTTCGGACGACCTTTTCCTAGATACAGGGTATAGAATGGAAAAGAATAACTATGTCTTTGATCAGGATTCTCCTTCCTTAAGGTATGAAGAGAAAAATCCCCGCGATTCGGTCTTCTCAAGTAAGCTCCTGTATAATTATAAGGTTAATTCTAATGTCTATTTGGGTTACGAAGAGAGTTTTCATTTTCCTGCCACGGACGAATGGTACAGCATATTTGCGGCTACCGGTCTTAACACAAATCTCAAGCCGCAAGCAGGCAAACAGTATGAACTAGGGCTGAAGCACGAGTTTAACCATAAGTTGAAAGCAAATGCGAATTTATATCTGGTAGATATAAAAGATGAGATTTTCTATAACCCTTCTACTTATGCCAATGAAAACTACTCAGAAACAAGACGTAAAGGTCTGGAAGCGGGCTTTGAGGCAAAACCTTTTAAATGGATGACATTTTTTTCAAATTATACCTATCAGGTGCCTAAATTCCGCAGAGGAGATTATGATGGGAAAGAAATACCCGCGGTTCCAAATAATTTAGCCTCTCTTGGCGCTAAATTTGTTTTCTTAGATTATTTCAACCTGTCCTTAAACAGTAAATATGTGGGAAGCCGCTATCTTATAAGCGACCAACAAAATCAGGCCGGGAAGTTAAAACATTATCTTACCCTGGATAGCCGGATTTCCTACAATCGTGAATCTTTAGAGTTATTCTTTGCCCTAAATAATATTTTCAACCAGAGATATTCAGAAATAGCAGTAACCAATTCGACAGGGACTGCTAAAAATTTCTATCCATCCCCCGAGCGCAACTTTGTAATTGGCATAAATTATAGATTCTAATTTTCTGGAATAAATTTAAATTCTGGGATATAATCAACCTGCAGTTACTCTGATCTTTAGTGTGAGTTGATAACGAGCCGTCTTTAAGCAGGATAGGAAGGCGGAATTTTCAAGCGGCAAACGTATAAGACCCAATGGATCGAATTCTTCTTAAAACACTCCTATTTTCTTTTCTCGGGCATATACTTATTTTCTTTCCCTGGCCGGGTTTGGATATCCGCTCAAACCACAAGGATTTTAAAGATATCGAAATAAATTATTTTCAGATAAGAGAGACCCCTCAGGAGGAAATTAAGATTTCCAATCCTATAGTTGCCGCAAAGAGCGATAAAGAGGAGATAGGCCAGTCTAAGGTTCCCGAAAAAAAAGAACCTCTTCCGGCGGAAAAAAAAGAAGTTTCTCTCGAGACTAAAAAAGAAGAAAAGAAACAAGTGCCTGCGTTGACACGGGAAGAGCAGATGGTTGCCCGCGATTTCGCCTCTTTGAGTAAAGAACCCGTGTTTCTTGACTATTACCGGGCTATACGCGAGAAGATAAAAATTTCCGCGCATCGCCATAAGCCTTCATTCTTCAGCCCCGGAGAGGTTTATATCTTCTTTATTCTAGATAAGCAAGGGGAGCTCCGAAGGCTTAAGGTTATTGATTCCAAATCAGATCCCAGTGCAGTATTAAGGGAGGCAGCAATGAGGAGCGTGGAGGATGCTTCTCCTTTTCCTCTTTTTCCCCAGGGCCTGAATCGCGAACAGATTTCGTTCAATATTATTATTGCCTTTGAAATCAAATGAAATACACAATTGCCCTTATTACCGTTGCAAATCGTGAGGAGGCAAAAAGGATTGCCAGTGTCCTGGTAGAAAAGAAATTAGCTGCCTGCGTAAATATAATATCCGGGATAGATTCTGTTTACCGCTGGCAGGGGAAAATAGAGGAATCAAGCGAGTTTCTTTTAATGGCAAAGACAAAGCATGGCCTTTGGCGGCGCCTGACTGAAGAGGTAAAGAAAAATCATTCTTATGATACTCCGGAAATAATTTTTCTCCCCGTAAGTAAAGGTTTAAGAAAATATCTTGATTGGATCGACGAATCCTTAAAATGAGACAGACTTACCTGAATAACCAACCGTAAGCTGGCCCTTTAAAATCCGGCTTTTACTGTGGATTAAATAGATATAAAAAGCTTGACATCGTTCCCGCCCTGTGTTAGTCTATCCCCTTGATAGAAAAGGAGGTTAGGTTGGCTGTTTAATTTCCGAATATAGTGTAATTAACCTCCTACTTTAAGTCTCAATTAGCCGGTCAAGAGTCGTGGAATGTATTTCCGAAAACGCTAAGCTGGCAAACAAAAAGGAAAGCCGGAAATGTCTAATATCTGCACAGGCGTTAATATAAGCTCTTCCCGGATAGAGGTAGCCCAGGTCAAAAAAACCCTCGCGGGTTACCAGCTTCTGAAACACGCCGCGGTAGATATCGAAAATAAAGACTCACCTGAATATAGTCTGGAAAGTAGCGATAAAATGAGCCGGGAACTGTATAAATCCCGGGTCAGTAATGTGCTGAGAAAGGTTTTTGAGGATAATAATATAGAGCCGATAGGGGTTGTGGTTGCCATACCCGATACCGAAATAATCCTCAGGTATTTCTCTATGGCCTATCTTCCTCCTAAAGAGTGGGCAACCGCGGTTAGATTTGAGGCCCAGAAGTACGTCCCCTTCAGGACGGAAGAAGTTGTTTCAGATTTTTTTGTTATTGATGCAAAGGAAAAGAAAAAAGAACTTAAGGTAGTTTTTATTGCTGCCAAAAAAGACACCCTGGGAAAATATATAGATATATTTAAAGACGCAGGTATAAATGTATCCGCTGTCGAAATTCCATCCTTGAGCCTTTTAAGGCTTTTCAATTCTCTCGGTATTCTCTCTAAAAAAGGTGTTACGGCATTCCTGTCCGCAAATAATAAAGGGGCGGTATTGAGCATTTGCGATAATAGCATGCTTTATCTCACGCGCGATTTTTCCTTGTCTCCCCGAATCCAAATTTCCGATGTTTTTGGTATAGAGCAGAAGGTAAATTTAGAAGGCCCGTCCGGGGAATATGAGAACCTGTTACGGGAAATTCAGCTTTCCTTTGACTATCAGTATAAACATATGCCCGCCTTGAGAATTGAAAAATTAATTCTTCTTGGAAAAGAAGAATTTGTTCGCTGGAAAGAAGACCTGGAAAAAGAATTAAAGATTCCTGTAACAGTAGCTAATCCCAATTCGGTATTTAAAGAGAAGACGAATCTTGATCCTTTGATGTCTACCGCGGTAGGCCTTTCGCTCAGGGGTTTTGGCCGCCACGAAAGAAAAATAAATCTTTCCGTTTCGGAAGAAACCGTAGCCAAGGGATATGCAGATAGCGAGAAGAATCTGCTTTTGCGCGTCGTAGTTCTTGAGCTAATATTAGGTATCTCAATAATGTTTGCGGTAAATATTGCAATGAGCAGGCAGGCGAGGATAATGGATAACAACTTAAATGAAGTAAAAAAAGTAAGGGCAAAATTCAAAGAAGGTTTTGCTAATCTTGATAAACAGGAATTATTGAAAATACAGAAAGAGTTAAGCAAAAAGAACGTTATATTAAACGGGATAATCAACGAGAGATTTTATCTTACCGACCAGTTTAGCGCACTTCCTCGCCTGTTTCCTGCCGGTGTTTGGCTTGAAGGCGTTCAGATAGAGGTGGCCAACGACGAAAAAAGGGGAGTAAAAGTCATAAAACTGCTTATGGAAGGCAAGGTTCTGGCGCAAAACCAGAAAAAATCAGACATAGCCTTAATTAACGAATTTGTTACCAGTCTTAAATCAGACCCCATATTCTCGTCCCGGTTTAATAAGATAGAGCTGGGTTTCATGGAGAAAGCCGAAGAAAAAGGTTTTCTCATCACCCGATTCAAAATAAACTGCTCCGGGTAATTAAGAAGGACCTTAACAGGCATATGAATCTAAATATCGGTATATACAAGAAAATTTTGATTGTTTCGGTTACTATTTTGTTTCTTACCTTCATAGGGACAAAAAATATTATTTATGGCCCTAATTCGCGGCGTATGCAGAATAGATTGAAAATGTTGGATGAGG
>JBFZAB010000173.1:0-5658 GCA_041309285.1 Candidatus Omnitrophota bacterium | reverse complement strand
TTACATTGTAGCTATACTTATAGTTGCTACCGTCCTTGGTATTAGTGGCCCAGTGGGTTATGGTAGGCTGCCCCTTTACGCTGTTGAAATTATACAGGGTAATTGCTGATTTCAGGCTGGTTTTTCCATCTATCTTCCAGTTAAAACCCGGTTGTATCGCCAACATAAAAGGATCCGACGTATCTGACGATGACTCGCTTAAAACAAAGACCATATTGTTCATAAACAACTCAAAGTTAGGATCCGGACTATAACTCAATTTCAACGCACCACCATCAGGGTTAATATCCCCGTCCCAAAGCAGGTCGCTGGGTACCCAGAGAGCATTTTTTATCTTACCGCCGCTTAATGTCAGCCAGCTTAAAGGATAATATTCGGCATAGGCATAATCTATCCCTATATCCTTAAATGTTCCCGGATTACCGGCCGCTTCATCCCTTCCCTGTCCCAGGGTAGCGTTGGTTGAGCGCGGATCGTTTGATTTACCCATACTCGCCAATCCTAAGGCAACCTTCATCTGTTCGTTAACCATGGCCTCTGCCCCCAATCTAAGCCGGAATCTTTCTCTGGTTCTGTCTTCCGAACCCTTTTTATCGGTAAACTGATAGCGGGCACGGAAATCTCCTTTTAATTTAATGGTCTGCACCCAGCTGGGCAAAGAAGCAGATTGACCCATGGCTATCTCTTTCTTTACCTCCTCCCTGGTTTCGGCCAGAATCTCCTGTGCTTCTCCAGGAGTTATTACTTTTTTTTCCACCAGTTTCTGGAGCAATAAATCAATTTCTCCGGCAAAACAACTCAATGCCATGCTAAGTACAACAAAAACTCCTGCTAACACTGAAAACAATGACTTCTTCATCTTTAATTTCCCCCTTTCTTAAAGTTTCTAATTACAAACACTTATCTTTGCCAACTGATGCAGGCTGGTTTCTACTTTTCGCAAAGATTCCCTAAGGTAAACTTCTTCCATATTGCGGTCATCTTCGAGATCCTTAAGCAATTCGCGCATTACGGCAATCTGTTTACGCAGATGGCTCGCCAAAAAATCCTTGCGTATATTTGACATCCGACGCATCTTAATTACTCACCTCCTTTCTCGGATGAGGTTCGCTTAGGATATTTCTTACCTTGAAAGTAAGCTCTCCTACGCTAAAAGGTTTAGGCATATAATCTATTGCACCGGATTGAAACCCTTTGATTATTGCTCCGGGTGAAACTTTAGCGCTTATAATAATTACCGGGATATGTTTATTACTCCTATTTTTCTTTAGGATGTTCAAAACTCCGTATCCGTCAATTTCGGGAAGCATAAGATCAAGAATAATCAGGTCCGGGCGTTCTGCATCTGCCAAAGACAGCCCCGATTCTCCGTCATAAGCTTCAACGATTTCAAAACCATCTTTGCCCAGATTGTAGCTGATCAACCGGGCTATATCCTTGTCGTCCTCAATAATCAAAATTTTCTTATTCATGTTTTTGCTGTTTTTATCTTTGCCCAAAGTATAAACTATGCATATTAAATCTGCTTCAAGGAAAAGTAAAATCTGAGTAAATTCATTTAAGGGGTAACTGTGGAGATTCTGGGCGAATCTATGTGGGAATACCGTCGGAGGAATTTACAGAGGACTTTCGCAATGTAAGAAACTTACCTGGAGAAATATTGCCTGTTTAGTAAATTTTGTGGGATTGCTTGGAAGAACCCAAACCTATTGCACCTTGGCATATATGGTTGCCAAGTACGCCCCTTTTGGGGCGGATGGCTTGGTATCCGTTTACTGCGGAAGAATAAACCAAAACTTTGAGCCAAGGCCTTCAGTGCTTTCTACACCCACACTGCCGCCATGAAGCTCTATAATATGTTTAGCGATAGAGAGTCCAAGGCCGGTTCCTCCGAGCTCGCGCGAGCGCGCTTTGTCTACCCGGTAAAACCGTTCAAAAATACGCGGGATATCTTTTGCAGGGATACCTATTCCGGAATCTTCTACAGCAACTTTTATCTTATCGTTTATTTCCTGGCTGTAGATTCTAATATAGCCTTTTTCTTTATTAAATTTTATCGCATTATCAATAAGATTGATAAATACCTGCTCCAACCTGTCTTTATCCGCTTTCACCAATAAATTTGGCGATAATTCGTTTCTGATTTCTATATTCCTCTTATTTAATTGAGCTCCTAAGTTTGAGATGATGTCTTCAAGTTGCTGCCGCAGATTAAAACTTTTCTTATCGAGCACTGTCTCTTTTGACTCAAGATTAGACAGGGAAAGCAAATCATCAATAAGGCTGTTCAGGCGCTCGGCATGTTCTTCGATTATTTTCAGGAAATGGCGGCTGTTTTCCTTATCCTCCAGCGCACCTTCGAGAAGGGTTTCCACAAAGCCCTTTATAGATGTAAGCGGAGTCTTTAGTTCGTGGGATACATTAGCTACAAAATCGCGGCGCATGGTCTCAAGTTTTCTTATTTCAGTTATATCGTGTATGACCACCAAACAACCGCTTATCAGGTTTTTTTCGAATACAGGCGAGGCGTTAACTTTAAATATTCTATTTACCGGCCAGACTAAGGTTAATTCCTCAGAAACAAACTCTTTATTTCCTAAAACGCTGTTTACGATCTCCGAGATATCATTGTTACGGATGGACTCTAAAAAATCCCTGCCTTTCACTTCTTTTCCTGATACAGAGAATATTTCCTCAACGGCAGGATTAATAGAAATTACGCAGCCGGATTTATCTACGACAATTACACCTTCGATCATGCTATTTAGAATGGCAGACAGGTGCTGGTTTTGCTTCTGCACTTCCCTGATTTTATCCTCTATGTCTTGCGCCATTTTATTCAAAGTAGCAGCAAGCTCACCAATTTCATCTTTGGAATCCAACAATATCCTGTGATTAAAATCTCCCTGCGAGAATTTACGGGAAATGTTAATCATCCTGTTGATGGGCCTGATGGTTTCAGCAGCAAATACAGAACCCAGGACAAAGGCAAGCCCTAAGGAAAAAAATAGCCCTAAAAATATGGCTTTTCTGATTGTCCATAGCATCTTCTGCACGCTTGTTAACGGAAGCGCCAATCTTAAAACTCCTATAACTTCATCTTTATCCTTCAAGGGTACGGCAATGTAAAACATGTCTATCTTAAGGGTCGAAGAATAGCGGATTTCCTTGTTTATATCGCCGCCTAAGGCCGCCCTTATTTCCGGGCGGTTGCCGTGATTTTCCATCTTCAGGACTTTATCCGCGGGCTCCTCCGAATCAGCCAGAACCCTGCCCTGATTATTGATAATTGTCAAACGGCATTTTATTTCTTGGCTTAACGCCTTAACCAGCGCATCTAAATAACCGAAATCTTCTTTTCTTAAACTCTCAGCTGTTATTTGAGGCTTGATTAAATTCGCCTGTTTGATAAGTGAGGATTCGAGCTCCTGGAGGGAGTTTTCTTCCAGATTCTTACCCAGAAAATAAGCAATGAACCCGAGCGAAATCAGGATTATGAAAATATGCGAGACAATCAGATTTAGCCTAAAATTTTTTCTTATTAACATGGGCTATTAATCCTCCTCCATCTCAAACCTGTAGCCATAATTCTTGACAGTTACAATGCGCTTTGCTTCGCTCTTTAGCTTCTTTCTCAACGTCCTGATGTGTACATCTACGGTGCGAGTCTGAATTTCCAATGAATTATCAAATCCCCAAACCGTATCCAGAATATAATCCCGGGACAACACCCTCCCCTTTGCCCTTATCAATGTCTTCAGGAGCTCAAATTCCTTCGAAGTGAGCTCGACTGGTTTATCTTTGACAGACACGCTAATTTTAGATAAATCGATGACCAAATCTCCTGTTTTTAATACCTCCGGCAATCTGTCTTTTTCCTTTCCGCGGCGCAACACCGCCTTTATTCGGGCAATAAGTTCTCTAGGGCTAAATGGCTTAGTCATATAATCGTCAGCACCCAATTCAAGGCCCACAATCTTATCCGATTCCTGGCTCTTAGCCGTAAGCATAATGACCGGGGTAAATGCTGTCTTAACATCGCCTTTTAGATTCTTACAGACTTCCAGGCCATCCATGCCGGGAAGCATTAGGTCTAAAATAACGAGATCAGGGTGCTGCTTGATTACTAAATCCAGAGCATCTTCTCCATTGCGGGCTGATAAAATCTTAAACCCTTCTTTCTTGAGATTATACTCAAGCATTTTCACTATATCTTTCTCATCTTCTACAATTAATATGGTCTCTTTCATCTCGTCTCCTGATTTCCTGTTATTATAGCAAAAACTGCAAACGTTTACGGCTGGTCTTTATTAATAACGTGAATCATCTCGTAGAGCCTGCCGTAGTCGCGCATATTAAAGTTCATTACAATCCTGGGCAGGTTAAGATACTCCTCTTCTTTGACCTCTTTATCCGTCGGAGGGGAAAGCTTAATTTCGCCGCTTGTCAAAATGTCTTTGAACTTCTGATTAATAAGCTTTAGTGTCTTTCCAGAGATTTCTTTATTCAGCCTTATTACAGTCAGTCCGTAGACATATCTTATTGAGTGATATACCCTGTAAAAATCATCTATATATTCTACAGCCTCATCAACAGTTTTTGCAATACGAAAAAGCTTAAGGTCTTCCTTTTTGATAAAGCCGCTTTCAAGCAGGTGGGTAACTACATAACGTTTCCAGGCATGCCAGTATACCGAGCCTTTAGGCTCCATTAGAATTATCGGCCTGGGTTTGGATTTACCGGTTTGGACGAGAGTGAGCATTTCGAACCCCTCGTCATACGTGCCAAATCCCCCGGGAAAAAGAGCGGTAGCGTCAGTCTCTTTTACAAAAATCAACTTTCTGGTAAAAAAATATTTAAAGTTAATTATTTTGTCTTTTTCGTAAATATAGGGATTAGGCTTTTGTTCGAAAGGAAGCCTTATATTTAACGCAAACTCTTTGCCGGCTCTAGCACCTTTATTACCGGCCTCCATGACTCCGGGGCCGCCTCCGGTTACAATCATGTAATTTTTCGCGGTGAGCTTTCGCGCAAATTCCTCAGCCATCTTATATTCAGCTGATGTCCTTTTCGATCTTGCCGAACCAAAGATTATTACCTTTTTGACGTTTCTATAGGGAGAGAATATCTTAAAAGAATATCTCAATTCTTTCAGCGCATTATTTATAAGCTTGAGATCTCCCTTGTCACCTGATTCCATTCCTAGCTTAACAGCGGTCGTTAGTATTTCACGCAAGAGGTATCCGGTTTCGGGAGAACCTGATTTCCTGGCAAGTTCATTTATCAAGTTATCCACGGCCTTGTCACCAATTTCATATTCTTTCGGCATTTTTTTCATCATATACCCTCTTTGATTTTTTATTATAGCACATATATGAGTTTGTAAGTACAAGTTTTGCGGTTGCTCTCTCTTGGTACAACTTATAGGGGCAGGTCATTATCGAGAAGAATTTTGTAGCAATTACTAGGCAGGATTACCGTTTTATCCGATTATTTTCGGACGAACTTTATATAACTATACGGCGGATAAAGCTTTATTTTTTACTCTGGAAAGACGAACATAATCTATATATTTCCTTGCCTCCTCCAGCCAGAATATGCTACTCCCCACTATTATAATCTTGGCCCAATCTGACAGGCTAAGCGCAACAGTAGAGA
>JBFZAB010000172.1:0-4789 GCA_041309285.1 Candidatus Omnitrophota bacterium | reverse complement strand
CGCTAATATCAAAGATCGGATAAACCCGGCGGCCACGGAAAAAATAAAAATAGCCCTCGCGTTCCTGCCGGCGAATAATAAGCCCGGATCTTTTTGCCTCCTCAAAATCAATCCCCTTCTGGCGCAAAAAATCGACCAGGGCTGTCCCGTTATTGGGGGCAAAACCCAGTCCGAATCCGGAAATAGTCTCGTCGGAAAGATTACGTTTGTTTATATATTGTCGGGCAACTTGGCCTTGCTCGGAAGAAAGAAATATCTTTTGATAAAATTGCATGGCCAGTTCGTTTATCTTGAAAAGCCCTAAAGAACTTCTTGTTTCCTTTTTTTCTTCGGGAACAGTTATTCCGGCACGTTTTGCCAGAGACCTGACCGCCTCGGGAAATTCCAGACGCTCATACTTCATCAGAAAGTGTATGACGTTACCTCCCTCGCCGCACCCAAAACAATGGAATATCTGTTTGTCCTGGCTGATGATAAAAGAAGGCGTCTTCTCTTTATGGAAAGGGCATGTCGCCTTAAAATTTCTTCCTACTTTCTTGACCGGGAAGTAGGAAGAAATCAATTCCACTATGTCAACGCGCCCAAGTATTTCCTCTATTATATTTTCCGGTATAAAACTGGCCATTTTATCTAATTGTGTTTTACTCGCTGAAAGCCCGAACAGGTAATAATATCGAACTTTTCCTTTTTCTCGATTTTGTCCAGAAGCAAATTAAATCCCAGCGTATCGGAGGCAATATGCCCTGCGATAATTACGTTTATATGTTCTTCTTTTGCCTTTTTGTAATGTTCCTCGGACAAATGCATAAGTACCAGAGTCCCTACTCCCGCCTGAGAAAGGCGCCCAAAAACATCCTTAGAGCCTTCCGTCCCTCCGGTCATCTCCACAAATATCTTACCCGCGCGCCTATTTTTATCCCCGATGAGTATCTTGGGGGCAGATTTATTTTCCTGTGCTATTTTGTATTCCGGTATCTCGAGTATAACCTTTACGATATCTCCGAGCGTATCCGGTTTCCTGGAATTAATTTTTTCCTGGAGAAAGCTGGTAACGCAATTATCCGCGGGTGTATGCACGCAGATAAATGCCAATCCCAATAAAACCGCCGCGTCGACTGCGCGGGTATGATTTCCGGGAAGAAGTCTTCTTTCTACCTCGCTTATCCTTTCACCAAGAATACTTTCCGCAACGGCAATGGGAACCCCTATTTTGTTGAGTATATCCGCCTGCATGTGCATAACATCATAAAAACCTGCCAGCGCCCTCCCTTCGGGGTGATGAGACATAACAAGGTCTATTTTCCTTCCCTTCTCTATGAGCCTGTCTGCAAGCAGGACTTCACCTACTTCCATATCTATACCCGCAAGTACCGTTTTTATTTTTTTATCCGGGGCGCCATTTAAGATACGCGTATCGGCATAGGGATTCGCGAACCTTTCCTTATCAAATATTTTTTTCTCATCTTCTTTAAGCAATGCGTATTCATTTTTTATTTTCTCAAGGCCCTTCAACACCAAATCCTTTCCTCTCGGATCGGCTTCTATCCCCAGCTTTATCGCCAATTCATACAGCTCTCTTAGATTCAAGGAACACCCCCTTTTCTTTGTACACAAAAGGATATGGATTGTTTATTAATTTAATTCCTAATCCAGCATCCGCCCAATATTTTTGTAAACTACCTCCGAAACCTTGGAAATTGCCTTGCCGCTTAAAGATTTTTCTTCGACCGATTTTTTCAAATAGGGTATGGATAAAATACCCAGGGCATAAAATATTATACTCAAAACAACCGCTGCCCTGACCGCGCCGAATATTGCCCCTCCGACCCTGTTAAGGCGTTCAACCAGCTTTATTTTAATTACGCGCCCGGATATTGCTCCGGCTAATCTTGCGATAATTATTACCGCAATAACTATTGCCGCAAATACAACAATCTCATCCACGACCAGCGGTATCTCGGTGCGTTTATTAATGAGTTCGGCTAACGGCTTATAAAATTTAAACGCGAAGAATACCGACAGAAACCAACCCGCCAGGCTAAAAAATTCAACGATAAGCCCTCCTTTTGCCCCCTGATAAATACCTCGCACAAGGAAAACCAGAGTAACTAAATCAACCCAATTAAATTGCTTCAAAAAATCCGGGATCAAGGCATAATCTCCTTATGATTTAATCCTACGCAGAAATCCCCAGGATTGATAACATATTTCTTTTTCTGCTTTAGGAGGAAGCCGCTCCGCCGAAGGCGGAATGGAACTTCACTGCAAGGCGGGGACGCGGTTGCAAAACCCCCAGGTTTTTATTTCCAAATAAAGTATAACACGGTTTCATAAGATTGTCAAGGTTGCCAAATTTTTATTTAATATTACCTAAAACTATTATTTTCAATATCTTATGCCCATGAGCGCAACTTTATAAAGTACACAATATTGAATCTTCCTTAATTTCAGCACCTTTTACGTTAACAAGATTGTTTATACAATTCTCCGGCGCGCGGAAAATTGCCTTAAAATAATATTCGCTGTAACCGGAGTATAAATTTCTTTCCTCCGGCATTTTCCCTTCGACAAGCACGGAAAACCTTTTACCGATAAACCTGTTTAAGTATTCCTTTCTCCATCCGCTTTCCAATTCGCTTATCAACTTATGGCGCCTCCTGGATTCCGAAGGTTTCACCTTCGAAGCAAAGTCCGCGGCCGGCGTAGATTTCCTGGGACTAAAATTAAACAGGTGCACTTTAAGGGGTTTAAGGAATTCAAGAAATTTGACCGTATTTAAGAATTGATTTTCTTCCTCTCCGGGAAATCCGACGATAATATCGGTTGTGATAGAAATGTCTTTTATTTCCTCTCTTATCCTGTCCACCAATGTGCGTGCAAAGCGCGAATCGTATTTTCTGCGCATGGACTTTAAGATTTTATCATCACCGCTTTGAAAAGGTATATGCAGATGTCGGCATATTTTATCGGAGCGCGCCATAAGGGCAAGTAACTCGCCATTTATATACTGAGGGTCAATCGAACTTATACGGATCCGGTAATCGCCTTTATTTTTCAGGAGTCTCTCAATCAAACCCGCAAGGTTAGTTAATCCGGGTAGTCCCTTCCCATAATCGCCGAGGCATATACCGGTAATTACTATCTCCTTGTATCCGGCATTGATTAACCGGGAAAATTCCTGGTTTATTTTATCCGCCTCTTTGCTGCGCGACCTTCCGCGCATGTAAGGCACGATACAGTAAGAACAGAAGTTATCGCATCCGTCCTGGACTTTTAAAAATGCCCTTTTATGCCCCGCAAAAAAACTGATACCCTGTTCAATCAGGCGAGACGGTATTTTTTTTATTTCTTCTTTGGGCGCATCATAAACATTAAGGCAGCCTTTTACGATTATATCGGAATCCGGGTATAGCCGCTTAATTTTTCTTATCAAGGCACGGGATGCATTCTCTGCCTTCCGGGTAACCACGCAGGTATTTACAACATGGATCTCGGCAGCGCCGTTAGAGGATTCCTTAAACCCTTTCTTTAAAAAATCCTCCCGTACTACCTGGGTATCATATTGGTTTGCCTTACAGCCAAGGGTGTAGAATTTTATTCTCTTCATCTATACCCCAAAGGATGTACCTAATGAGAGGGCGACCTTAACTAAAGCATGATTCTTTGGAACATTCCTTATGCGGCTAACTGCCTCTTTTAAGCCTATCGATGTAATACTGCCATTTTTCAAGGCAACCATTTTGCCCCAGGATTTTTTCTCAATCAGATTTGCCGCATGTTCGCCAAAATATGTGGCTAAAACCCGGTCGAATGGAGTCGGAGACCCTCCCCTCAATAAATGCCCCAGTACCGTAACGCGGGATTCTATACCGGAAAGCCTCTCTATTTCGGCGGCAAGGACATTCCCTATCCCTCCCAGTCTTACCGGATCCGGGCTATCCTTAATAACTTTTTGTATTACCATTTTTCCGCCCTTACGATGCGCCCCTTCGGCTACAACAACGATACTAAAACGTTTTCCTCTCTTGCTGCGTTTTTTAACGTATTCGCATATTTTATCAAGGGAGAAAGGAATCTCAGGGATTAAAATTATATCTCCTCCCCCGGCAACACCCGCATAGAGCGCCAGCCAGCCGGCGTATCTTCCCATAACCTCAATAATCATTACCCGATGGTGTGATTGGGCGGTGGTATGAATTTTATCAACCGCCTCGGTAGCGCAGGCAACTGCCGAATCAAAGCCAAAGGTCTGGTCCGTTCCCCAGACATCATTATCGATAGTTTTGGGAACCCCTATTATAGGAATTCCCATTTTAGAAAACTTATACGCAATGCGCAGCGTTCCGTCTCCCCCTATGCAGACCAGCGCATCAATTTCTAACCTTTTCAGATTGTTCTTACAAAGGCGCGAAGAATCTTTAAATATTACTTTACCCTTAACTTCTGTCGGTTGGGCAAAGGGATTGGTTTTATTGGAAGTTCCCAGTATTGTTCCACCCTGATTAAGTATTCCGCTCACGTCCTCGTAATTGAGAATACTCGCGTCAGCTTTGATTAGTCCCAGGTAGCCGTCTTTAATACCTATAACCTGCCAGCCATAATTATTCATCGCGGTCTTGGCCACTGCCCGGATCACGGCATTTATGCCCGGACAATCCCCTCCGCCGCTTAATATTCCTATGCTTTTTATTTTCATCATAATAAGCTCCTTATTTACTTATTGATAATATGCAAATAGAAATTAGTGTCGGTTAAGTTCATGTTTTAACACTGAAAGCGCGTAATACGC
>JBFZAB010000171.1:0-7279 GCA_041309285.1 Candidatus Omnitrophota bacterium | reverse complement strand
TTTAACTACCCTGCTTGAACCTATATTGCTTCTGGTCCTGGGCGGAGGGGTTCTCTTTATGGCCCTGTCCATTTTCCTGCCTATGTGGAACCTGATATATTTGTTCAAAAAATAATTTGATTAATTTACAAGACACAAAAAGAACTTGTTAAATCCCTGATTTAGTTATATAATTTAGCTAGACTGAATAATTCAGACTTGAAAGGAGGTGAAAAATAATGCATAAAAGACATGGTTTTACCTTAATCGAACTGGTAATTATCATCGTGATTATCGGTATCTTGGCCGCAATCGCTATTCCTAAATATCTGGATTTGCAAAATGAGGCCAGAATTTCTGCCGAAAAGGGAACCGTTGGTGCAGTACGTGCTGGTATTCAGATTTATTTGGGAAAGCATAGGGAGTTCCCAGGTGACGCAGTTATTGATACCGGGGGAATTTTCGGCGGGGTGCTTTCTGAAGTTCCTGACGGTTGGACAGGCGGTGCTGCAACAGCCTACACAGGACCGGCAAGTGGAGTGTATACGTATGACCCTGACGATGGTTCATTTATATGTACTACAGAACCCACCGGTGTAGCTCCTTAAATTATGCTTAAGAACTTCTAAAAAAATATGTTGGCTATTGACTTAGACGCGGATATTAATAGTTTGGTTTATACCGAAGTAAGCGAAGCTGGTATTAAGCTTCTGGGGATGCGGGTTATTCCCCTTTTGGGCCTAGGACAGACAGAAAAAGAAAGATATCTGGTCGAGGAAATAGCTCAGGCAGTCGATGAACTTAAGATTAAAGATCGGGAGGCGTTTGTCTGTTTCCGAGGTGCATCACTCTATCTCGGAAGGCATACGCTTCCCGACATGCCCTCTAAGGAAATCCCCGGAGCCTTACGCTGGCAAATTAAAGGCGCAAATGCAAATACCGAAGAAGAGATAATTTTCGATTACGAATTTGTTAAGGAAACAACCGATGCCGAAGGTGCAAAAAATAAGTATTATCTGGTAACACTGGGACAGAGAAAAGAAATCGAGACCGCCTGCGATATAATCGAGAAAAGCGGCCTAAAACCAATCAAATTAAATGTTTCCCCATTCTGTACCGCCAAACTCCTACCTAAAGATATCGACCCGGCTAAAATTTATGCGACTTTAGAAGTTGCCTGGACGGCAAGCACCTTATCCTGCTACCAAAACCAAAAATTAATTTTTGCCCGAATTATACCTACAGGCATAAGAAATCTTATTCATGCCTTAGGCATATCCGTAGTTTATAAAGGAAATAATATATCTTTAGATGAAATGCAGGCATGGAGGGCATTAAGCGAAGTGGGTATACCCTATAATAATACCGGAGAAGAATGGCAAGGTTTTCCTCTTTCTCAACTTCTCGTACTTATGCGCCCGGAGCTGGAAAGGCTCTCTACCGAATTGAAGCGCTCTTTGGACTATTTTTCTATTTCCCTTAAAGATGGGCCTATTGAAAAGATATTCGTTACCGGCATAGGCTTGTCTATAAAAGGCCTGAGCCAATTTTTGTCCGAAAATATACGCTTGCCTTTAGAAAACCTTAATACCAAAGTAGAAACGGAGGAAAATTTAACTCCTGCCGACTTAGGAATAGCTTCCTGTTCATTAGGCAATATTTTAAGCGGGACTGATAAGGTAAACCTTCTGCCTGCAGAATATAGATTAGGCGAACTAAAACTATTAAAAGCAATCTCAAGGACTGGTTCTCTGCTTATCTCAATAATATTCCTGGCTTCTTTATTAATCATCGGGGTTAAAAATAATATTTACAGCCGTCAGCTTGCTTTCCTGGCGAGTCAGAATCAGATCTTCGATAAACTGGCAAACATAAATAAAGAAGTAGGGGAAAGAGAAAATATTAAAGCAACGCTGGCTAAAGGCGGAATAAACTTTGACTGGGTTCTCAAGGAAATGGCACAGGTATTGCCTCCTAACGTTTTATTCTCCAGCCTAAAAATTTCAAAAGATACAAAGAAAATCGAAATAAACGGCATTATTTTTTCGAGCGAATTTCCTGAAAGCACGGTAACCGAAATGATGAACGGCATAGAAAAGTCAAAACTTCTTTATGAGCCGCAACTTGGATGGCTTAAGAAAAACTCCGAAACCCAAAGGGCCGATTTTAAGATGAATCTTAGGCTAAAATGAAATTAAAACTAAAAGAATTTACTAAAAGGTATCGTAAGTTAATTATTATTTTAGTTCTTCCTGCTATACCTATTCTTATTTATATACTGTTCTATTTCCCGGCCAAGAAAAAATATTCTAAGCTTGCTGGTGAATATACCAAATATAACATTATCCTCACCGAGTCGGGAATGATCTACAACCGTATGCCCAAGGACTTCTCTTTAATCAATAGGCTTAGCCAGCTCGAACAAATGTTCCCCCAAAACGATTCAGAATCTATAAATAATATTTCCAGGCTTTGTTATAAGTTAAATATTGACCTGGCATCTATTTCTCCTTTAAAAAAAGAAATTGCCCTGGATGCAAATAAAAGGCCGATAGTGTTAGGAGAACGTAAATTAACAAAATCTGTATTCAAGCTCTCTCTAAGGTCTAATTTCATCAACCTAATAAGATTTATTGAGGAGACCAGAGAGTCTAAAAGTCTGTTTGTGCTAAATAGCCTGGAAATAACCAAAACTGACCCCTTAGCTACGGAATCGGACAGCCTAAAGGTAGAATTGGAATTAGCAACATATAATCTTTCTAAGATAGATATATAATCCCCGACAATGGAAAAGAAAAAGACTAATCTTAACTTAGTAGCGGGTGTATTATTAATATTTTTTGTCTTGAGCCTAATTTCTATGTTCTTCAGAATAAATTCCCGCCTTAAAAAAAAAGGCGGTGTAATAAAAAATGGTCAGGCCAAAACCTCGGTTTCTCCGCTCCTAGAAACAGAACTTACAGAATATTTCTCAAAACTGGGTATTGTACGTAATCCTTTTGCCTTAGGCGGCGCATCTTATATACTAGATGAAATAGTAGAAGATTCATCAGGATTCAGGTTAAGCGCCATAATCTGGGATGAAATAAAGCCCATGGCAATAGTGAACAATAAGGTAGTCGAAATTGGCTCTGAAATAAATGGGGCAAAGATTATCTCTATAGAGAAAAATAAAGTAAAATTAATATCGGAAGGCAAAACAATTGAGATGGAATTAACTGCCAAAGGAGGAAAAGAATATGTCCAGTAAGAAATTTTTATATCTTGCAATCTCTATCTTCGCTATTTCTTTATTTATGGGGGCTAAAACTATTGAAGCCGATGATTCCTTAGGGCAACCTCTTCCCCCTCTTGTAACACCTTCTCCAGCTATACCGAATACTCTAACTACACAACCGCAACCCAGTAACGAAGAAGTGGTGGGAGAAATATCTGAAACTACCCCGGGAAACCTGACCCTGACATTCAAGGATGCAGACTTAATTGCCGTGCTCGAGCTTCTTGCCTATAAAGGCGGGGTAAATATAATCGCCGGCAAAGAAGTCAGCGGAACGGTAAACGTAAAGCTGGTGGACGTCCCCTGGGAAAAGGCATTAAAAGCAATACTTAAAATAAACAACTATGGTTACGAACGCGAAGGAAACATCATTACCGTAACTAGCCTGGAAAAATTAGCTACCCGCAGTAAAGCTGAAAACGAGCTTGCTGACATTCAGCCTATAATTACGGAAATATTTAACTTGCGTAATCTGGATGCCAACGACGCAAGAATGGCAATAACGCCTCAGCTCTCCCCCCGAGGCAAAATCTCGGTAGTTCAGATAAAGGGACAGCGCGGTTGGGCTTTCGGCGGAGAAAGCGGATTGGCAAAGAGAGAACGCGCAAAAGACCTTGCAGCATCAGAAGGAAGGGCAAAGATATTGATCGTATCTGATGTCCAACCGGTTATTGAGAGCATAAGAGAGATAATTAAGAAAATTGATCTTCTTCCCCGCCAGGTCCTTATTGAAGCCAAAATAATTGAAATCAATCACGACAAGTTAAAAGACTTTGGTTTAGATTGGGGAACAGGGACCACGGGCGCTGAAAGTACTGCCATGAACTACTTGGGAATTACTCATGACAAAAGCGGAGAAAAATCAAGCATCGCCGGGCGCAATTTGGGCTCAGAATTTACACCTTCGGGGTTTAGTCCCAAGGCTACCGGACTTTTGGGTACGGAGCCTTTTAACGCGGGGCTGGAAATAGGTTTCAAAAAACTTACCGGAGTGCAGTTTCAGACAATACTGCACGCTATAAGCGAGGATGTGGATTCAAACACCCTATCTTCCCCGCGGATCATGACCCTGGACAACCAGGAGGCAACCATACTGGTGGGAACAAAATATCCAATATTAAAATCTAACTCTTCAGGCACGGATACAACGGCTACCACCACAACTTTAGACTATTTCCAGGATATAGGTATTCAGTTGAATGTAGTTCCTCAAATTAGCGCAGATAATTATATCAATATGATCATACACCCCGCAGTTACGTCGTATTCCACTACCGTTGACGCCAAAAGCTCAGGAGGAACAATCCTTGCCTCCTACCCTATAATCATCACCCGCGAGGCAGAGACTCAGATTGTTTTAAAAAGCGGCGAGACTGTGGTTATCGGCGGGTTACTGAAGGATATCAGGAATGTAAGTACAATAGGAATACCTATCTTAAGCAAAATTCCTCTTATTGGCCTGCTCTTCCAGAGAAAAACCATAGATGTCGAGAAAATTGACCTCTTGATTTTTATACGGGCTTATATCATTGAAAATCCTATGCTTAACGAGGATGAGCAGAAAGCAGTGGCCAATATAGATTCTTCCGAGAAATTTAAGAAAGAAGAAAGGCTACTCAAGAAGAAACAAGGTAGCAGTCTTATAGACAGGTGGCGTAAACTGTTTAAGGATTAGGGGATTATTTCTTTCTTTCGGTAAGCTCTCTTATTTTAGCCAGGAGGGTATCTGGATCAAAAGGCTTTTTCATATATTCTTCCACGCCGTAGGAAAGGCATCTGGTGCGATCTTCCTCTTGAGCCATAGCGGTTAAAACAATTATCGGGGTATCTTTATATATTTTATGTTGCTTTATTGTCTTACAGAGCTTAAAACCATCCCACTTGGGAAGCATCAGGTCCACGATTACAAGGTCAAAGCTCTCTCCGTTAAGCTTGTTTAAGGCTTCCAGGCCATCCCGCGCAGAAGATACGGAAAACCCCTCCTTGACAAGCACAAGCTCTAACGTCTTCAGGATGTCTTCTTCGTCTTCAATAAGAAAAATCTTCTTTCCCATTATCTCCTGTTTCTCCTTAAGTCCATCGGAAGTAAAACATGAAACCTGCTTCCCTTGCCTACTTCGGAATCAACCCATACCTTCCCGCCGTGCCTGTTTATAATCTCCCTGACAATGGTTAAACCAAGGCCTATTCCTTTTTTAGAAATAGAATTTGACTGTTGAATTGCCTCCGCTTGAATAAAGGCATCAAAAATCTTTTCCTGCTCTTCTTTGCGTATACCGCATCCGGTATCGGCAATCGTTACTTTTATGTTTGAGTCTTCGTGAACAAGAAAAATTTCAACCTTTCCCGAGGCAGGGGTAAATTTTATGGCATTATCGGCTAAGTTGATAAATACACGCCTCAACTGTTCCTGGTCTCCCCAGATAGAAGAATCATCCTTAGAAGGATAGAGATTTAGGCTTACGTTCTTGCCTGAGGCCTGTATTTTTAATATATCCACAGCTTCCTGTAGAAGTTTATTCAATTCGAACTTTGTGCGCGTCCCCTGAATAGAGCCGCGCTCGATACGCGCCGTATCCAGGAGGTTATCAATCATTATTGCCTGCCGGTCTATGTTTCTCTTTATAATACCCACATAATCATTAACCGCTTGATTATCCTTGGTCTCGTATCCGATTAACTTTAAGGAATTCTGTATGGCAGTAAGCGGGGTTCTTAGTTCATGAGACACAGTAGCCACAAACACCGATTTTACCTCCGAGAGATCTTTGAGGCGTTTGTTGGCTTTCTCCAACTCATCTGTCTTGGTGCTGAGTTCCTGGTTTAATATTTTAAGGTTCTGGCTGTAAATCTCTGCCTGCCTTGTTGCAATAAGCTGGCTGCGGTACAGATAGTAGCCAAATACCGATAAAAGCGATAAGGAAAATACCTTAGAGAAAGTAAGAGGAAATACAACTCGCACCGCATCAATGGACATACGCGCTTCCCAGTAAATATCGCCAAGGAGAAACACGGAAATACCCACTAAGATCAAAGTCAGTGTACGCGGCTGAGTAATGAAGGTAACGGATAACGAGAAGGCCATAATAAGGGGAAAAACATAGAAGATCCAAACGTTGTATTTTTGAAATCTTAAGGCGTAATAGATAGCCACTATATAGACAATATACACAACCGCTCTGATGATATTCTTTCTAAGGGCAGTTATATTCTTTGAGGAAAGACGGTTAAAAACCAGTACAAAAAGCAGAAAAGAGAAAATAGCCACGAACTGAAGTCGCTCCGCCCTGATAAGCTGGGGTGAGATATTGATAAAAATTACTGTTGTAAATATCACCACCCAAACGACGGATTCGGTTAATTCCCTAAGTTTGTATAATTTTTCTTTTATCATATTTTATCGGGAAAATTACCTTCTTTGGTTTGAGAAGACTAAAGGGTTTGAACTGTTAAGGATGCCTTCTCTACTTTATTCCTATATCTCCTCTTAACATTTGCAAAATGAATCTTACCAGAGATTATACTATAATAATTTTTAAGACTACAGAAAAATCGTACAAAATCCTTAAAAAATACAATTCTCTATAAAGTCAGCGGTAAATCATCACGCTAAGCCTTGGCGAAAAAGCAAACATCTCAGTAAATAAAATCTGCCCCAGTTGGACGAGTTTCGAAATAGTTTACTTGAATTACCTGCAGAATTTTATCAAGAATTAGCCTCAATAACAAGATAAATTTATGGGAGGAGTAAAATTAGCACCCCACAGATTAATCTATAACAAGTATCGACTGTTGTTGCGTGTAACTGGAGTAAAATTATCTAATCAAGGATAAGGTAAAGAAGAAAGTGCGGATGTGATAAATTTATTGCTAAAAGAATTATCCTTATTGCTTTTGGTCAGCAGGATTAGCAAGACCACAGACTGCTGCAACTCCCCATTTGGCTACATTTTCTAAGAAATTGAAATTAATATTGTCTACCGTATCGCCCGAGGTGTGGGAAAATTCATACTCTGGTTCTAG
>JBFZAB010000170.1:0-4564 GCA_041309285.1 Candidatus Omnitrophota bacterium | reverse complement strand
AGATAAACCCTCGGGGTTGCTTACCGTTTCCGCTTCAGAAAAGGATGAGATTTCGCTCCTTGATTTGCTTAATAGAGAATATCTCGATAAAGATATAAAAATATTACCCTGTCATCGGCTGGATAAGGAGACCTCCGGACTGGTAATTTTTGCCAAGGATGAAAAAACTCAAGAAAAAATCACCGATCTCTTTCGTAAAAGAAAAATACTAAAAACGTATATAGCTATCGTCCACGGTTGGATTAAGAAAAACTCAGGGGAGCTTAGAAGTTATCTGCGCGACAAGGCCATACACGATACAGAGGGAAAATTAGCGATAAGTAAATTTAAGGTGCTTAAAAAAAATACCGAATACAGCCTGCTGGAGGTTTCGCCTCTAACCGGAAGAAAAAATCAAATACGAATTCAATTTAAAGAAATTGGACATCCGATTGTTGGAGAAAGGAAGTTTGCCTTTGCGAGAGATTTTGATTTAAAGTCAGGAAGGCTGTGCCTGCACGCCTGGAAATTAAGCTTCTGCCATCCGGAAACAGGGCAACATCTTAATCTTGAATCTTTAATACCTGAGTCGATTAAAAAATTCTTTTAACTTTTCTATATATTGATGCTATAATCAACGCATAATAAAACTAACCCGGGGTTTTAAAACGGCAATCGCGCAAAAATTGGTTTCTAGAGGAATAACTTGGGTAAGTTAGAAAATAGAAAATACGATGTGGGCATCACCTGGAATTGGGAATATGACCGCAATTTTATTTACCAATTAAACGACGCCTGTGTTGTACAGGGCCTAAAGCCTTATATAATTCACCATTACAATTTTGCAGAAACTATAAATTTAGTAAAAAATAAACAAATAGAATTCCGCGTTATTATCGACCGCGCATCGGATACCGACCCGCGTTTTCTGGAATTACTAAGGGCCTGCCAGGAATTAAGTAAAAACTCCTATTTTATCAATCATCCGGATTATGTAAATAAGGCCATCGATAAAATATTGTTTCATATAGAGTTGGTAAAACACGGCATCTCGGTACCTTTGACATTCATATATTATCCTACGGATAGCGTGGATACATTAAGCTTCAAGCTTCGCCAGTTAGGAACGCCCGTGGTTATGAAGCCTGCAGACGGAGTAAACGGAGGGGGTGCAGGCGTGCTTCTGAATGCCCAGAGAATAGAGGAGGTAATGCGCTGGCACGAACAGCATCGCAATCTAGTGTTCCTTCTTCAGAAACAAATTGTCCCTAAGATGCTCGATAAAAAGCCGGCATGGTTCAGGGTCTTCTACGCTTTAGGTAAAATTATTCCCTGCTGGTGGAATCCTGTAACTCATGTATACGATCCCCTAACAAAAGAGGATACGCGTAAATTCCGCCTCGAAAAAATCAATAAGATAACTCTTGAGATAGCCAGATTAAGTAAGCTTGCCTTTTTTTCAACGGAAATAACAATTGATAAAAAAAGCAATTTTTTGGTAATCGATTATATTAATGACCAGTGCGACATGCGGAGAAAATCTAAATACCAAGACGGGGTACCTGACGAAATAGTCGATAGAGTAGTCTCTTTGTTTATAGATCAAATAAAAAAGGTACGGTTAAAAGCGGTTCGAGGTTAAAAACCGCATCCGGAAAGGAGGCATTTTCATGATCAGGGCAAAAAAAGTCAGCCAGTTATTGCTAACCTTGGAAGATAAGCCGGGTTTGCTCGCGCAGATAAGTGACCTGATAGCGTCTAACAATATAAACATAGACAATATGTACGCCTATAGCAAAGAAGGCAAGGCATATTTTATGATCATTACCAACAATAACGAAGAGATAAAGAATATTTTTAAAGCAAAAAAATGGAAGGTTGATGAGGAATATGTGATTACGGTTGACCTAGAAAATAGGCCCGGCGCGCTCAGGAATATCGCAGTCCAGCTGAAGGAAAAAAAGATAAATATAAAGTACTGTTACGGAACCAGCTACGAAGGTGAAGGTCCGTGTCATTTCATATTTAAAGCCGAAGACAACAATAAAGCCTTGCTGTCTTTAAAGTAACCGGTTAGATTAAATTTTTCTTACGATTTCCAGTAAATATTTTTACCCGGTTCGGTATAGCTGTTTTTGACAATGTTCTATCTCTCGAGGCCCTGGAGCTAATGAGTCCCTCATTTGAAAACAACATCCGCTTACCCGAAAAATATACCTGCCAGGGAATAAACGTTTCGCCCCAACTTATTTGGGTAAACGTGCCGGATAAAACAAAAAGCATAACCATAATCTGCGAGAACCCTGATGCCTTAAGGAGAACCTGCATACATTGGCTTGTTTATGATATACCGTCCGAAAGTAGAAAACTTGAAGAAGCCATACTTTTACACGGTATCTTAGCTAACGGCACAAAGCAGGGTATTAATAACTGGCAATGTAGGCTATAATGGCCCTTGCCCTCCTAAAGGAAAAAACATCGTTATTTTTTTTAAGCTCTACTGACTCGATAAGCGCCTTAATCTTGCTCCAGGCATAATTAACTCCATACTGCTTAAAGAGATAGAAGGGTATATTATTTCCAAGTCTAAACTAATAAAACTACCTGGGAAAGATAAATCTTGCCGGCTGACATGCACATTATTCAATCGATAACCTTAGGAATAACACAGGGCCTCTCTGAATTTCTTCCCGTAAGCAGTTCCGGGCATTTAATATTATTGCCGTGGCTGATGAAATGGAAAGGGCATTCCCTGGATTTTGATATTATTCTGCATCTTGGTACACTGATAGCCTTAATTATTTATTCCGGACAATACTGGATAAGTCTCATAAAATCCGGTATTATTTCAATAAAAAAACGTTCTGTTGAAGGATATCCTGAAAGAAAGATTTTCTGGTTAGTTACCATCTCAACTGTACCGTCGGCAATAATAGGCGTGCTATTTAAACACCGGGCAGAAACTCTATTCAGAAATCCACTAACGGTCGGGCTGACAATGGGAATCTTTGCGATCATCTTCTTTATTGTCGAACGCCTGGGAAAAAAAGAAAAAAAAATACATGAAATCGGTTATTCCGGCGCTTTTGTAATCGGCTTATTGCAGATGCTTGCTATTGTCCCCGGAATCTCCAGATTAGGAATAACCATTATCTCAGGTCTTGCTCTGGGGTTAAAGCGCAAGGAAGCTGCGGAATTTTCTTTTCTGCTTTCCGCGCCCGTCATATTAGGCGCAGTATTGCTAAAGTCAGGCGATATATTTAAGTTGCTCAGCTCCGACGGCATTACGGTTATTCTTGCCGGTTTAATCGTTTCGGCACTCTGCGGAATATTGGCCATAAAATATCTTTTATCTTACGTAAAACACCATAATTTTAATATTTTTATGGTTTATCGCGTAGTCTTATCCCTTGCTGTGGTATTTATTTATATATTGCGCCGTTAGACAGGAGAAGCGCGAGGAATGCCTTTACTTTAGTCTTGATATTTTTATTAGAACCCTATATAATTATTCAGATAGCGGGCTGCGGCGCAATCAAGCCTCTCGGGCTTAAAGCCCGCGGTTTTGCCGATATAAAAACGTGCCGATAAAACGGAAAGTATGTTTTAGGATTTAATCATGCCGCTTATAAAACAGAAGATAAAAAGCAAGGGTGAACCTTTTGGTCTTGATGTCGGAGACAGCGGAATAAGGCTTGCCCAAATACACCAAAACTCCCAGGGATTGAAGCTCGTCCGTTTCCATGCCAAGGATTTTCCCGTACAGCAGGACCCCTTAGACAGCGTATCGATGATCAATATATTAAAGGAATTGCTGAGGGATTCTGGAATAAACTCAAGCAGGGCTAATGTTAATTTATACGGGGCAAACCCGGCAATTAAATTTCTGAGCCTGCCTTCCATGTCAGACGAAGAATTAAAAAAGGCGATAAAATGGGAAGCGTCAAAATTTATTGTCTATGATCTGGATAAAATGATCATCGACTACGCCGTGCTGAATGAAACAGAAGAAGATAATAAGAAAAAATTTAACATGGTTGTTGTAGCAACCGCAAAAGATACGATTATTAACGAACTTAATATGCTTAAGGAGGCCGGCATAGAACCTATATCGATAGGGGTCGACACCCTGGCCCAATTCCATGCGGCAAAGGCCAGTGGAAACTTTGAAGATAAAGAGAATATAGTCTTTATCGAAATAGCCGCAAGAAAAACAAACATTACCGTAATTGATTCCGGAGAAATGTGTTTCCGCAGAGAATGCCTTAACGTAGGATCAGCCGATATTAACAGGGCTTTAAAAGAAGAATTGAGCATTGATTTGGTCGAAGCCGAAAATATCAAAAAAACATTCTTCCTGGATGTCAAGGAACCAGCGGAACCAAAAGGAAAAGTTATACATAACGCAATAAAAAGCGTTCTTGAACGCGCTATTATGGAGATAAAAAGGTCTTTGGATTATTACATGGACAACTTCCCTCAAAATACGATAGATAAGGCCGTTATTGCCGGCGGGGGAGCTTGTATGAAAAATATAGATGCATTTCTCGCAAACAGCCTGGGGATACCGGTAGAGATTATTGAC
>JBFZAB010000169.1:0-6153 GCA_041309285.1 Candidatus Omnitrophota bacterium | reverse complement strand
GATTTGTTGTTTACATTAATTACCCCGATAGTTCTGTCTTTTATCTTCAGGGGAACACTCAAAAGGGAATTATTAAAATACCTGCCGCTCCTTAGAGGAAAGCGCCCGTCGCGAGCTAAGTCTTCTATTAGAAGAGGTTTTCCTGTTTTGGCTACCCAACCCGTAATATTATTAGCTTCGTCTTCTTCTTTTACTATTGTATCACTGATTATTTTCTCATCAATACCTTTAGCAAATTTTATCCTTAATATATTGGTCTCATCTTCCTTAAGCATAATCGAGACTATCTCTACCGACATAAGGTCGGATATTCTACTGGCAAGCATCTCAAGGCATTTATTCAAATCTACGCAGGTAGTGGCTTCTCTACCGATGCGATAGACCGCCGATAGCTCAAAGAGATACTTCTCGATGATTTCCTTCTGCCGTCCCTTAACATCGCCGAGTATCTTCTGTATATCCTGATATAGTTCTTCTTTCATATAAATTTTCTTAAGTACAGTTAATCTTGAAATTATGTTCCGAAAATACACTGCGGCCAAAGTTACCAGACCGCAGTGATTTAAGGCTTAATTATCTTTTCTTTTTCTTAAACTCTTCTTCAAACCAGGGTGAGAAACCAGTGTCTCTTGAGGATTCTAAGTTTCCGTCGATAAACTCATACATATCCGCGGTTAAACCCATATTATCAAATGCACCGGAATCTGTGGTTACAATCGGATGATATAGGTATACCGGTATCGGCCTTACCTGCGGATCCATAGCATAAACAAGCGTTCCGGTATCCGTACCGATAACTTCTTGAACCGGCCATCTCCAGCGCTCGTTGAGGTAGTCGGGAATTATTACCGCGGTAGTAACCACAACAGGAGCCGAAGTTACGGTTAATATTCCTTCATTATTGAAAGAAATCATGTAGTTTCCTAAACCAATTCCTACTGCGTCACTTCCCAGAATAGGATAGGTACCGGCCGGTGCTGGAGCTGGAGCACCGAGACTGGTCAATGTTATACTGTTTATTAAATCGCTACCTACTAATCCGCTGGAGGTAAATTCTGTTCCTGCAAAAACAAGAGTTTCACCTTCTACCTTGGTAGCGTCATTGGTAGTTATAGTAAGAGCTGCCTGAGTAATATCTGCCGTGCCGCTGTCTAAATCGTAATTGCTGGCTAAGCCGGTTCCATCGGTTAAGGTAAGCGTGCCGAGCGTGACAGGATAATTATCGCCTACGTTCGGGCTGGAGATTGTACCGCTACCGGTTAAACCAAGGGTTTCGCCAACTGTACCAGATATAGTGAAGATACCAGCAGCAACATCAGCTGTGCCATTATAGGCGCGGCTTCCATCTATAGTAACTAATTTGGGATCTATGGTGAGCGTATCCTTTATAAAGGTTAGGTAGTACTTGGAAATATTATTGATGGTCAAACTACCCTGTGTAATATCGTAATTTCCTACATTATCACCAGAATCACGAGTCAAGGCTCCAGTAAAAGAGTCACCTAATAGGCCACCAGAGGTTATCTGGTAGGTCAAGGCTGGATCAGCATCTCCATAGACCTTGGTCTTGTCATCAGCGGTGACTGTAAGCGCACCAAATGGCCCTAAATCAACTATAGGTGAATATACACTGCCACCAATCGTAGCAACATGAAAATAATGTCCGACAGTGGTATCACCTAAAAGACCAGATGTAGTAGAAAATATCCATCCTTTGAGAATATCATCAAAAGCAGCAGTATAAGCACCGGCAGTAAGATCTACAGTACCAACAGTCTCTTCCTGATCAAAAATATAAGCAAAACTGTTGGAAGGATGACCTATATCTATCGCACTTACATCTACAGTGCCTTTCCCATCATCAAGTACCGGAGCTGTGCCAGCAGTAAGATTTATTGTGCGCGCCTTAATATCATAATCCGCAGTAGGTCGAAATAGATCTCCATCAATAATGGAGCCGGTAGTTTTAATTGTAACATCTCCCACACCCGCATCTATTAAGGTAAGGGTGACATCTCCTCCTGCTGTTATGGTAGCATCTCCGCCATTGGTGGTTATGTCACCAGCGCCACTTTGAGTATATGCTCCACCGGCAGTAGCGGTGAAAGAATAAGTGCCTGTCTGATCGGGAAGCTGCCAACTTACATCTATTTCCTTAAGACCGCTTATTGACCATCCGCCAGTTAAATTAACGGGAGCAAGCAGTGTTGCTAAATCTTGATCAATAAAGATATCGGCATTCTGGGTAATGTCTCCGGTAGCAGATAATATTATATTGCCTTTATTACTTATTCCGGTACTATCGCTATTTAGATCTGCAATAGTTAAATTTCCGGTATTATCTATTTCTATACTTCCTCCTACCGTATTCTTGGCGTCTAAATTGGCAACTTTAGTTTCTAAAGCATTGCCCGAGCCAATGCCATTAATTGCAGAAAGGATAAGGTTGTTCCCTTGAATATTACGTATTGCAGCGTTGTTATCAACAATGGCTCCCTGTTCGGAAGTTACGCTTACATCGCCATTGGTCAGGAGCCGTCCCAAGGTAACGTTATCTTTAATACCTGTGTCGCCATCTCCTTTAGCAACCAATGTTATATTTCCCGAGCCAAGTTCATAGTAACTCACACCCAAAACCGGAATTTTATCGGTATCATTAAAATTCGGTCCCCACATTTTTATCTTGCTGGTGTTGCCTGGGGTCTGAGCTCGCAAAGCCCAACTGACAACGCCGTCATTCAGAAGTTCCTGATCAACATCACCATATACGTTCCAAGTGTTATAACCGCCGCTTACTGGTGTAATTGTAGCTGTAGCAGTAGCTGACAAATAGTCATCAGGTTGGTTGTTCCAGGTAATAGTTGTGGGGTCCCAAGTATCATTGGTTGACAGATACGCGCTGACCGGAAAACTTGCTCCCGGCGTAATATTGGTTACATACATTTTAAGGTATGCACTATCTATCACATAAGCACTGAGGGTGTTTAAATCAAATTTTATCCATGTCCACAGTTGGCCACCAGTATCTCCTTCAATATATAGAGGGTTTCCGTTATCGTTATTGGCATTATCTGCACTTCCTTCATTTGTATATTGGGCATCGCTATAAGCATTACCTGTAATTGTAGTGGTTAAAAATCCACCATTGGTAGAAATAATCCTTCCATCTCCTACAGAAGTCCCTAATAAAGGATCGTTATAACCGCCTATTTTAATTTCCCCGCTTCCGGCCTCTGCATAAAAATCATCTCCTACGCTACCACCAAAAAATACCTTGCTTAAATATATATTAGCCGCGGACATTGTAATATCATGGCTCGAGTTAATAATAGTAGCTGCATATTGTGTGATATCACCTCCAAAAGCAGAAACTGTAAGATTTCCACCTATATCAATACTTCTTAAGCTAACGTTTCCCGTACCGTGGGTAGCATCTGAACCGGAACGAATAGTAAGATTGTATGAATTCACTCCGTCAGATATAGATGTACCGGAATTCATGTTAAAATTACCGCCTCCGGTATTATCACTATCTGCAATGAAACTAAGATTATTCGCAGTAAGTGTAGTATTTCCGGTTACTATAAGATCACCTGTATCGCTCTGATTGGAACCAATGTTTCCGCTAATGCTAGCCGCACCATCAATATTGCTATAGAATGCATCGCCACCTTCAATAGTACCTGTGGTACTAAAAGAGTAACCTTGCTCTTTAAATAAATCGGTTCTAATAATACCAGAATTAGTAATAAGCCCTTCCGTATTAACATTAATAGAAGAGGAACTGCCAATAGCTTCTAAAGTTCCATCATTTACTATATTACTATCCTCGCCACTCGCAGTTAATTCAATCTTACCTTCTTTATCCACTAATGAATTTGCCTGAATAAGCCCAGAATTATTTACCGCATAATCAAATATATTATCCAGCACCTTGGCAGTTAAGACCACTACTCCGCCGTCCGCTTTGATAGTTCCGGTATTGGATACGCCATCTTTTGCTTCTTCCCCGCCTATTACAACTTTATCCTTGACTGCTTCATCCACCGCTACAGAAATCATTCCCGCGGTATCCAGGCTCAAGGTCATCTTTTCGCCGCTGGCCAGGGTTGTGTTGCCTAAGGTGGTTACAATCGTTCCTTCATTTCTTGCTACTGAACCCAGCAGCGTAATATTTTTTCCCGTTAAATAACCTTTATTAATAACCGAGGCGCCAATTTTATCACCGTATTTAGTAAAGGTAAGATCTCCATTTAAAAAATCGCTGTTAGAAACATCCAGAGTGGAGGCAACTAATCCGGCAACGTCTACGCGAGAGTTCGGCCCGAAAAGTATCCCGTTGGGATTGATAAGCATAATCCTGCCGTTAGCGGTTAAGGTTCCGAAAATGCTGGAAGGATCCCCTCCTACTATACGGTTTAGGGCTATAGAACTGGATGATGGCTGGTAGAAATTAACCGCCTCGGGCTGGGCAATGGAAAAACTGTTGTAGTTAACAATCAGGCGGTCTGAAGGCGTGTTGATATTTAAGGTGTCGGCAGTAGTTCGGTCAAAAGTAGCTGAACCAGAAACCACCTGTTCACCTTCAGGCAAAGAGTTTGCCTGAGGAATCATATACAGGGAAAACATAGCTATAGAAAATAATGCGACTAACCTTCTTACTAATTTGCTATCCCTGCCTGCTAATTTTACTCTTTTCATATAACCTCCTTGTAGTTTAAAAACCCAATTCCATTAGTATTACAATACATAAATTTTCTACCAAAAAATATACAAATAAATTCATTCATTATAAATATTATCTCCGGATTAAGCCATCTTGGAAGGGCTACTTTTCCTTCTATATCACTCTTCTATTTTTACTTTTTTCTCTCCCTGAGATTTACAATGTTCGCGTGGTTTACTTTTATCTTTTTATCTTTTCCCTAATAAGGTATAACACGCTTTCAGCAAATCGTCAAGGGCTCAAAGATTTTTTTTAATGCTTAGAAATTTTTGCTCAGTTCAAGCCAGGTCCTCAGGTGATTCCCGTCGGATGGAGTAGCATCTAAAGGCCAACCGAATTCAACACGCATAGATAAATCCTGCTGGGGAAGATTAAGGCGCATGCCCCAACCGGCCGAACGCAGAGTTTCGTGTTTATTTTCTCCGGACTGAGGATTGTGTAAATTCGTATGTCCCCAGTCATAGAAGGCAATAACTCTAAAGGCATCGTATAACTTATACTGAGTAAAGGGGACGTTTGCATCTTTAGAAAGACCGTAGGCGGGCATAGAAAGCTCAAGTGATGAGGCAAGGCCTTCATCGCCGACTTTTTCCGCCGGAGGATAACCGCGGTTATTGGTGATACCACCGACTTGAAATTGCTCGGAGGCAGTTAGTATATAAGGCGAAATCTGGAGGTTATTTTTCCAGAGAAGGCTGGAACCGGGAGGAAAGTCCATATTCTGCAGCCTGAGTAAATACATATTCCACTTGGTAAATTTTCCGCCTGAACCGGTCCTTGAGGCTCTGGCATCAACCGCATCCAATCCGCCCCAGAGGTCCGCTATGCCGTAATTAAATTCATCAACAAATATTGTCCTACCGTATTTATCAAACTTATCAAAATCAAAACCGAGTTTTAAGACCCGCATTTCGTCACGGCTATTTTCCGCACCGAGAAGATAATTTCTCACGTGCTTATAATCAAAACCTCCGGTCAAGCGCATATTGAAATTTTCTTCACTATAAAGATACCTGTTTAAGAAAATGGATAAAAGAGTGCTTTTTCCGCGGGATTCCAAATCTTTAAGTTCTTCATCTAATTTAAGACGGGTGCGGGCGGCAAATAAGCCTAATTCCCATAAATTACCCATAGGCAAGAGATAACGGGCGCTTCTTAGAGCGTAGGTATCCGCCTCTGCCTTTTGCAGCTTAAGTGCCAATAAATCGTCGTGGCCGGTGACATTATTGTGATCGAGGGTAAGGGCTAATCTATCCCTGTGGATGAAACGGGAACCAAAGTTATCGTATGTAAAACCATAGTGGATGGGAAGTTTGTCTTTGACTTCCAGCGACACGTCGGTTTCCCCTCTTTCCTTCCCCGGTAAAAGGGTAGCCTTTGCGCTACGATCAGGATGCTGGTTAATTTCCACCAGGCCGCTTCTTAAC
>JBFZAB010000168.1:0-4893 GCA_041309285.1 Candidatus Omnitrophota bacterium | reverse complement strand
CCGATCTTAAAAGAAGCAGCGGTAGTTCCAATAGAAATCTGTCAGCTTTCCTACAGGGCTTTAAAGCTTTGTGAAATGATGCTGGATAAAACAAACGTAAATCTGGTAAGTGACCTTGCGGTTTCCGGAACGCTTCTCGAAGGAGGTTTTAAGGCCGCATTGATTAATGTTGAGATTAATGTCGTAGACTTAAATGATACCAATTTCATCATTGAGATTCGTAAAATGTTGGGACCCATGGAAAAAGAAATAGAGATCATATCTAGTTCGATACAGGAGAGAACTAAAAAAATAATCGCCAGGCCGAAAGGATAACTTAAGTTATGAAAGCGAAGTTGCTGGAAGGAAAAATTTTAGCCGCAGAGATCAAAGAAAAATTGGTGAAGGAAATATCCTCTTTTAGGGAAAGGGTGTCCGGCGACATAACGCTTGCGGCACTTCAGGTCGGGGAAAACCCCTCAAGTGAGATTTATATTAAATCCCAGAAAAAAAATGCCGAGGCCCTGGGGATAAATTACCGGCTCCTTAAACTGGATGCTGCGGCCGGGGAAAAAGACCTGCTCGATTTAATTGACGGAATAAATAAAGATAAATCAGTTCAGGGCGTAATAATTCAGATGCCTTTACCTATCGGCCTTAACCGCCAGAAGATTATCGAGGCAGTTTCTGTGGATAAGGATATCGAAGGGATGAACCCTGAGAATTTAGGCTCTATCCTTTTAGGAAAACCCCGCTTTATTCCCTGCACGGCACAGGCAGCCTATGAACTTGTAAAATCCACCGGAATTAATTTATACGGCAAAGAAGTGGTTATCGTAGGCCACAGCGATATTGTAGGAAAACCTTTGAGCCTGATTTTCTTGAACGATTTTGCCACGGTTACGGTTTGCCATATAGGGACAAGCCAGGCAGGGCATTTAGAGGAGCATGTTCGCCGGGCCGAAGTTTTGATTGTTGCGGTAGGAAAAGCTAATTTAATTAAAGGTGATTGGATTAAAGAAGGTGCTATCGTTATTGATGTCGGGATAAACAAGGTGGGAGAAAAAATTGTAGGCGATGTGGAGTTTGAGCCTGCGGCAGAGCGCGCATCTTTTATTACGCCTGTTCCCGGCGGTGTGGGTCCTTTGACGGTAACGATGTTAATGAAGAATACCGTGGAAGCGGCGAAACTACAACTCGGATAAACAGAAACTATGAAGACGGTTGCTCTCCTTATCATATCGAATATATTCATGACTATTGCCTGGTACGGGCATCTAAAATATAAAAAATCGCCGCTCTTCCTTGCAATTCTGGTGAGTTGGATGATTGCTTTTGTGGAATACTGTTTCCAGGTTCCCGCCAACCGCATTGGGCATTACCGCTATTCCGCGGCGCAGTTAAAAACGATTCAGGAAGTAATAACCCTGGTCGTTTTTTCCGTTTTTTCGATTATTTATCTTAAAGAAGGCCTGAAGTGGAATTATCTGGTGGGTTTTGCGTTTATTCTGGCGGCGGTGTTTTTTGTGTTTAAGAAGTGGTAGAGTGAGCGGGGCCTGTCTTGTTTTGTTTTTCGCAGGGACGTTTGTTGCGACCCAGCGTGTCGCAACTGCACTCGCTTTCAGCCCTTTGCTCTTCCCGACTTTGCGTCGGGAAACCGTGCCCGCTCAGGGCTTACAGACGCCCTGCTCGAAACCAAAACAAGCTACCCATTTTGTGATCTGTGTAATCTTTTAAATAATCTATGTAATCATATATGTCCTTCAAAGAAAAAATACAATCCGGTAAATTTATTGTAACAAGCGAAATCGGGCCTCCTAAGGGAATAGATATTAAAGAGATGCTTGATGACGCCGAATTAATCGGACCAAGAGTTGATGCCATCAATGTTACAGATTTACAGAGCTCGGTGATGCGCCTCGGGTCACTCGCGGTCTGCATTCTCCTGAAACAAAAAGGTATTGAGCCGATATTCCAGGTTACCTGCCGCGACAGGAACCGTTTAGCCTTGCAATCCGACCTCTTGAATGCTGCCGTATTTGGTATAGAAAATATCCTTGCCTTAACAGGAGACCACCCGAAGTTAGGCGACCATCCCGGGGCGCAGGCGGTATTTGATTTAGATTCCGTTCAGCTACTTGAGGTGATAAAAACGCTTGAGTCGGGAAAAGATATGATGGGTAATCCTTTAAAAGGAACCCCTGAATTTTTTCCGGGTGCAGTGGTAAATCCCGGAGCGGACCCGATAGAGCCTGAAATTATCAAGATGGAGAAAAAAATCCGGGCCGGAGCAAAATTCTTTCAAACCCAGGCGGTTTATGATATAAATATTTTCAGCGAATTTATTAAAAAAGTCGAATATTTAAAGGTTCCCGTATTTGCCGGCGTAGTTTTGCTTAAGTCGGCCGGTATGGCGCGTTATATGAATGAAAACGTTGCCGGAGTAACTGTACCTCAAGGATTAATTGACGAGATGGCTAATACCAAGGACAAGGTAGCCGTTTCTGTCGACATAGCCAGCCGTATCATCAAGGCGGCAAAGCCGCTATGCCAGGGCGTACATATTATGCCCATTGGCTGGGATAAGGTTGTGCCGCGCGTATTAGAGTTATCAGGTTTATAGGTCCGCCACAAAGCATGGCGGATTAAATTCGCAGACGTCCGCCACTGAAACAATGGCGGACTACACTTTTTGTCACACTTGTTCCACAAAGTGTCCGCTCATTTAAGATAAAGTTGTCCTGAGAGTATTAGAAGCAAGCGGGCTATGAGGTAACTTAGCTATCGTTTCATAAATTATATGTCCATTACCCCTTGTGTAAACATACCGAAAATCTTTTCGATATTTTCGGTATACACTTCGGGATTAATTTACCCCGCCTCTTGCATTCTGCAAGAATGCGGCGGGGTTAATTCCGACATACAACTTACATCATCCTTTGGATTCTGTAAGTTGTGTCGTCATTAAGGAGATAAATTATGTCAGTTGATGTTTTAGTCCAATTGGGAACAAAAGGTTCACAAACGTTGCTTGATATTACCCGTCAGGAATTAGAGAAGGCAATAAACAAAGAGGGAAAAGATAAGGCAATTGCCTTTCCCGAGACCAATTATTTTCTTCCTTTAGCTTGCGCCCTGCTCAATATAGAAGTAAGGACGCTGGGTGATGCTCTGCGCGCATTGACCGAGGCGGAAAACTTAGATAAAAATATTGCCTCAAAGAACGGTTTGTTAATTCCCGCCCTGGGCGGTGTGCTTAATAAAGGTATTGCTACTTTGCTTTCTGAAGAAATACTGGCAGCGCTTAAGGTTTTAAACAAAGAGCATCCCAAAGAAGGTTTTATCGGTTTTCTTCCCGATGTGATCTTGCGTTCCTTAGGGGTACAGCTTGTAAGCGGAAGAATTTCCGGCATTGCGGTGATATTAGGTCCTGCCAAAGACGAAGATACGGCAGTTGAAATAATCAGGAATTTTCAGACCAGAAGTATCGTGAGCCTGCTTGTGGGTAATGTGGGCGGAAATACTTTTAAGAAACAACTTGAGAAAAAAGGAATCGGGTTAGGACTGGAGGATTATATTGTTCCTTTAGGAGAGGATTATTTATCTGCAATTTATGCGGTTAATTTTGCGGTAAGGGCGCCGCTTATTTACGGTGGACATAAACCCGGACAGTGGCAGGAAATGCTTGATTACGTCAAAAACCGTGTCCCCGCATTCGTCCTGCTTTTAGGGCATGTAGATGAAGTCCTTGTTGCCACAGGATTGGGAGCGCTTGCCTTCGGCGTTCCGATTATCACCGACTTAGAAGTGCCGCAGTTAGGGAAAATTGATACGACTTTATTTGAGGCCCTGGTAACCGAAAAAGATTATAAAAAAATAGCCGATAAATGCGTCCTGACGCGCGGAATAAAGGTAAAATTGACACATGTAGATATTCCCGTGCCTTATGCCGCCGCCTTTGAGGGAGAGCGGGTAAGAAAAGAGAATATGCATGCCGAATTCGGCGGAAAGAAGAGTCTTGCTCTTGAATATCTTCTTTCCCGTAAACTGGATGATGTGGAAGACGGCAAGGTTGAAGTGATAGGCCCGGATATCGACAGCTTAAAAGACGGTAATAAGGCTATGCCTCTGGGTATAATCGTGGAGGTGGCCGGACGCAAGATGCAAAAAGATTTCGAACCCATACTTGAACGCCAGATTCACCGCTTTGCAAATTACGCTATGGGTCTTATGCATGTCGGACAGCGTGATATGAACTGGATACGTATAAGTAGCGATGCCTTTAATAAGGGCTTAAGACTCAAGCATATTGGAGTTGCCTTGCATGCTATGTTACATGAGGAATACAGCGCAATAGTGGACAAGGTCCAGGTCAAGCTTTATACGACAGAGCCAGACGTAAAGAGATTATTGAAAGACGCAAAGAAAGCATACGACGAACGCGATGAGCGTATCAGCGGGATGAATGATGAAAGCGTAAATGATTTCTTCAGCTGTACACTCTGCCAGAGTTTTGCCCCCAACCATGTCTGTATTGTTACGCCCGAACGCCTGGGGCTTTGTGGGGCTTATTCCTGGCTTGATGCCAAGGCAGCCTATGAGATTACCCCTACCGGACCGAACCAACCTATAGCCAAGAAAGAACTTATCGATGCAAATAGCGGAAAATGGAAGAGTATTAACGATTTTGTCTACAACAAATCTAACCGTACCATCGATACCGTGAGTATGTATTCCATCATGGATTATCCCCAGACCTCCTGCGGATGCTTCGAGTGTATTATCGCTGTTTTGCCTGAAACAAACGGAGTAATCGTGGTTAACCGCGAATTTGTGGGAGAGACCCCCCTAGGGATGAGTTTTACCACCCTTGCCTCGACTGTCGGCGGCGGACAACAAGCCCCGGGATTTATG
>JBFZAB010000167.1:0-2608 GCA_041309285.1 Candidatus Omnitrophota bacterium | reverse complement strand
TCCTACTTCATATCCTGTAACCCCGCTCTCCTTAGGACTCTTTACCCCGAATGCCTTACACCACATATGCAGATTAAACTTTCTCCTTGACGCACCGTAGAAACTTAAAACATCAAACAGGTCAACGTGCTCCTTGGGCTCATATCGGTAGGGCATCAGGTTTCTTGTAGGTTTTATCTTGCGGATTGCCGAGCGGATCATAATATACGGGCAATCAAATGACCTGCCGTTAAAAGTAACGAATTGCTCATAGTTTTTTATGGTCTGCCAGAACTGTTTTATTATTTCTTCCTCTGTACCGGGAATAAATTCTATACTCTCCTCTTTAGTTTTTTCTATTTTTGCTCCCGGCGCCTGGAAATAAACCACGCCTTTGCCGGTATCCGGATTAAGCATTCCAATGGCTGCTATCTCGCCGGTCAGGGGATAAAATGCAAGCGATTGGCGTACAGCTTCCTTATCCTCATCTTTCTCGGAATACTTAAGCAGATATTCCTTGGAGGCATCGTCTAACTTTTCAAAATCCTCGCCTACAGTCTCGATATCAAATATTATTTTAGCCATTTTTAATGATGTAATACAAATGAACGGATATTATATACGTGAATTAAATCCGCCAATGTCTTGTGGCGGAATATTTCTATTTTATTTTATTTATATAAATAATGTCACAAAGTCTTCTTTTGGGTACATGCAGCTTGTTGCGAGAATCTTTCCAGTACTTTATAGATTTAGTTAACGTCTCCGCTTTAGGCATTTCTGCATGGTAACCCAGGGCAGCTACTGAATCTAATTTTAAACTCTTAGGTAATCTTAAAAGCCTGGATATTTTTGCTTTATCCAATGCCTTTATCCAACAGACGCCTATTCCCGTGTCCCAGGCTGTAAGTATCAGATTTTCTATTGCCGCGCCCGCGTCATAAGCGGAATAAGCGGGTGATTCTTTCTTCTGATTAATAAGTACAGCTATATAGGCAACCGGTCTTTTCCCTTCCGGAGGCGTACCTCGGGGTGCAATGTAGTTTGCCCATTTAAGATAAGGGAATAGGTTTGCACGGATTTCAGGGTTATCAATAACCAGATATTCCAATGGCTGCAGATTGGCTGCGGAAGGGGCAAGACGCGCCGCATTTACCAGTTTCTTGAGGATGACACGGGAAATTGGTATCTGCTTAAATCTTCTTATTGTCCTTCTCTTTAGTATCGTCCGGTAGACTGAGCTCACGCCTGATATCCTCCGATAAGCTTTTTTCGTACTCCTTGCGGAATGCATCTTTAAACTCATATACCTCTTTAAAATCCTCTAAAGAATCCTCGTCTGTTTTTTTAAGCAGATCGTTATTCACCAGATTAAAAACAATTTCCCCAAAATCCAGGGTATTTTTTACCCCCCACTGTTCAAATACGGTCTGCGCTAAAGGCCCAAACTGCTGAACCCCGTATTCTTTTATTCCCAGAAGCAGTTCTTTTCCGGAAATATGGCCCTGGCGGTCAAGCTTGGATTGGGCATAAAAAAGCGCCTGCATCAGAAACTCATAGGCCTCTAATTTATAACGGGTATCACCTTTTAATATACTCTTTAGTTTTTTATAAAATTCGTTTTCCATATCCACAGATATACACAGATTATCCGAATGAAACAACAGTAAAAGCTATGCTTAAACATCCCGAGTATAATCAAAGAAGTCTCTTACATTTGAGAAAAACACACCTGCCTAACGGCAAGGATAAACACAGATTTTATAATAACGCCTTTAGCTCAGAGACTATTTATGCCGAATTTAAGCAGATCTTTCTTTAAATGTGTACAATTCCTGAAACGGAGGGAATTAATTCCTAGTCTTTTTGCAGCTTCTATCAAGTCAGCGCGGTCATCGATATAAACGATTTCGCGCGGTAAACACTTAGCTTCCTTTATTGCCTTATCGTATATTTTTAAATCCGGCTTTCTTGCACCCACGCGGTAAGAAAGGATTATCCGGTCAAATTCGCCAAGTATGGGAAATCTTTGTCTAATATGTTCGTAATGCGAATGGTTTATATTGGAAAGCAAAATCAGACGGAATTTTTTCTTGAGTTTTCTGACTATTTTTTCCGTTTCGGGGTTGGGGAAAAATATCTCATCCCAGATCTTGCGGAATTCGCAGATATTCAAATCAAACCCCAAGAGAGTCTTCATTCCCCTATAGAAGGCATCAGTTTTGATACGACCGGTTTCATATTTGGAAACGATATCCGAATCAAAGATAAGATTATAAATTTCTTTTATGCTGTAAGGACTTTTGCGGGATAACTTTCTTGCGGCAATAGAATGGTCAAAATTTACCAGGACGTTACCCAAATCAAAAATTATGGTTTTTATCTTCATAGAGGGTTATTATACAACGCGTATAGGTAATTATCAATTAATTTCGTATGGAAATGAGGGAAGACACAGGTCCTGCTTTAGTTTGGTCCTTCGATTTGGCTTAGGATAAATTTCGAATGGGACGCCCGGAAGCCTTTTTATCAATACTCCCATGATATGAACCCGGCATTTTCGTAGCGCATGGAGATTTTAGCCAAAGTAACTTGAGCAATGAGGGAATCCCGAAAAAATTCGGGATGG
>JBFZAB010000166.1:0-2872 GCA_041309285.1 Candidatus Omnitrophota bacterium | reverse complement strand
GTAATACCCCTAAACCCTGGGATCCACCCGGCAAGTGGGATAAAAATCGGGATCAAATAATCTATCCGCCGCTTGATCAGCTATTGGAGATCTGGCAGGAAATCTATAATAAATATGGTAGTTGTGAAGTGCATATCACCGGAGGAGAACCATTTGTTTACCCTGCATTCTTAAAGTTGATACATTTTCTTTCTAAAATTCACACTTTAGAAATTATTACTAATCTTTCTACTGATGTTTTGGCAATCTTGGAAAGTGTTACTCCAGACCGGGTACGCATTGGCACCACCTTCCACCCGGAATTTGTTGATCTGCATGAGTTTTTACAGAAACATCTGATTTTACGTAAAAACGGTTTTGAAACCTGGGCTAATTATGTAGCTTTTCCGCCGCAAATGGCAAAAATGGCAGAGTTAAAGCAGGAATTCGACAAAATGGGCATTTCGCTTAACCTGCAGCCTTATATGGGATTTTTTAATGATAAGGAATATCCGGCTGCCTATGACGCTCAAGAACTGGCCTATCTTAAAGGATGTTACGATAACCAAGATATTGTGAATACTAAAACTGTAGAATGGAAGACGGGTACGGATTATCAAAAAACCAGAGGTAAGCCCTGCCGCATGGGCCAGATGTACGCTAAGATTTACCCTAACGGTGATGCCTATAGATGCTGCGGGCCGCATAAAGAAACTATCGGTAATATTTTCAAGGGCACTTTTAAGCTTCTGGATGAAGCCCTGCCTTGCGATTGTGAACCTTGTTTTTGCTGGCGGTGTATGTTGGTGGAGAAAGAGGCCAGCTGGGCGCAACATTGGGTTATTCCGGAAAAGCAGAATTATAAAATTTAATAATCTTTCGGCTAGGGTTAATTTTACAGTAAATATAATTTATTGTTTAGAAGAATATAGTTTTAGGCATGCTTTTATATGTAAAGTTTAAGGAATAAGATTATAGCTAAAATGATTAAACCCCCTCCAGATTTTAGAAAAACCATTGCTCCTTACCGGGTTTTTTTTAATTGGGAGATCACTTATAAATGTAATTACAATTGTTCTTATTGTTCTTTCGGTGCGGCCCCGGGGGCAATTAAAGAACCGCGGCCGACAGTCTATCCGGGTATTGAGAAATGGATTCAAGTTTGGTCGCGACTTTACGAAAGATACGGTAGCTGCGAAATACACTTTGCCGGAGGAGAGCCATTTTTTTATCCGAATTTTATGGAGTTAATTGAGCGGCTTTCCGATATTCATACCCTGGAGTTCTCCACTAATCTTTTCTGGGAGCCCGAACAATTTATAAAAAAGATTAATCCCGGCCGGGCGCGTATTGGCGTAAGTTTTCACCCTGAATTCGTGAGTTTTGAGAGTTTTTTTTCTAAAGCCCTAACATTAAAAAAAGCCGGTTTTGAAGTTTGGACTAATTATGTTGCTTATCCGACGGCCTTAGAGCATATCGGCAGGTATAAGCTGGCATTTGAGCAAGCAGGTATTTTAATGTCGATCTTACCTTTTAAAGGTAAATATGGAGAGCAAATGTATCCGGATAGTTATACGCCTGAAGAAAAGGAGTATTTAAGAAAGCTGGGGACTTCCAGTTGGACAGAAAAAACCTTGGATTTTGCGCTGGATAAAGAAAAAAGGAAGGTCCAGCATAAGTTTTGCCGCATGGGCCAGATGTACGCTAAGATTCATCCTGACGGGCAGGCCTATAGTTGTTGCGCCAAAAATGCTTTAAATCTGGGTAGTATTCTGGAAGACAGCTTTTCTTTGTTGGAAAATCCATTTTTATGCTCAGAAATCGATTGTCCTTGTTGGAGATGCATGCTGACTGGTAATGAAAGCCACTGGCTGGCGCACTGGCCGGTGCCTCCGGATGCCTACCGGGAACAAAGATGAATCCGAGTTTTTTATTGCCAGCAAGCGCACCCTTAAAATCAATGTATGACCAACGTTTATATTTAGAAAATAAACAACATAATCAGTCTGAAATTGCGCAGAGAAAAACTATTCTAGAATCAAAAGTCCGCAGACTAATGGTGGTCCTAACCGGCCGCTGCAATATAGATTGTATTATGTGCGAAAGGAAAGAGAGCAATTTTACCCTGCCTAAAGCCGAACTTGAGCAGATTGTGGAATTATTTCCGTATCTGGAATCGATTATGTGGCAAGGTGGAGAGGTGTTCTTGATAGATTACTTTAAAGAATTTTTTGAAAAAGCCGCCGGCTATCCTCAATTATTGCAAGAAATAAACACTAATGGTCTTTTACTTACCCCGGATTGGGCAACAATTATTGCTTCAGCTAACGCCAGGCTTATTCTTTCTATTGATAGCACTGATCCGGATATTTATGAATATATAAGAAAAGGAGCTGACTTCCGAACCTTGATTAATAACCTAACAGTGCTTAAAGCGGCCCGCAGTAGCCGCAATAAGAATTCAGCTGCCGATATTATTAATGTAGTTGTGATGCGTTCTAACTATCGGAGCCTGGAGGCTTTTGTTGATTTTGCATTAGAATATGGTTTAGGCAGTATTAATTTTATGTATATGGTAGGCAGAAAGTGCCCGCAGGAGAATATTTTTAATCCTCCGGAGAAAGAGGCGATTGCTTACTTGGATAGAACTATCCCGGAAATTATCGCTAGGGCCAAGGCTACCGGCATACATGTCAATTGCGAGTTTATGGAATATTTGTCTTCAGCTAAAGCCTCCCAGCAAAAGCTCAACTCCGGTGTAGCTAAAGAAGCGTTGTTTTGTTCGCTGCCTTGGAAATCCTTATTTATCGATGCTACTAGCGGAGGGAAGGTCTATCCGGAGTGTCTCTGCCTTCAGCCAGTTGGAGAATTATCCAACAATACGCTTAAAGAA
>JBFZAB010000165.1:0-6374 GCA_041309285.1 Candidatus Omnitrophota bacterium | reverse complement strand
ATAAAAGGAAAGTTTTCCATTAATAAGAAAAAGTCAATTAGGGAGAAAGAGGCAGTAGCCTCCGCGCGCATTTTGGGAGTTGATAAGAAACAACTCTGTTTTCTGGATTTGCCTTTTTATGATAAGGAGAAAATAAACACAAAAGATGTATTCCTGGTTGAAAAAAAACTTAAAGAATTCAAGCCCCAGATTATCTTTGCCTGCGGAGAGTCAAACGACCCTCACCGTACACACGGTAAGTGCCTTAAGATTCTCGAAAAAAGCCTTAAGAAAATCAAATATCCTTGCAGGCTAGTTCTTTATCGCGTCTGGAGCGAATTTAAGCCGCGCCAAATAAAACTTTTCTTTCCCTTCGGTGAAAAAATAATGGAGAAGAAGCTGAGGGCAATTAGGGCCCACCGGAGCCAGTTAAGGTCGTTCGTTACTAAGAAAGGAATCAGTTCTTTTGTAGAAAGAGAAGAGAAGTTAAACGGAATTTACGCTTCATTTATCAAAAAAAACGGTTTCTCGAAAGATAAAGATTTTTGTTATGCCGAGGTTTTTAATTTATGTTCAAAGAAGATTTAATTTCAGTCATTATCGTTAACCGGAATAGGCGGGATTTGTTTAAGGCCTGCCTTCAGTCGCTTAAGGCGCAAAGCTGCCGGGATTTTGAGATCATTGTCGTGGACAATGCTTCCATAGACGGCTCTCGTGAATTAGTAAAAAATTCTTTTCCCGATGTTAGGCTCCTGGTGAATTCCGAAAACCTGCTTTATTCCCATGCCCTGAACCAGGGGATAAGAGAGGCCTGCGGCGAATTTATCCTTTGCTTGAATAATGACACTGTTCTGGATAAAGATTTTTTGAAAGAGTGTATTCTGAGCATGAAATCCGATAAAGCTATTGGTATAGTTTCGGGGAAAATTCTTTCGGCAGATGGTAAATTTATAGATACAACAGGAGAATTTCTTTCCCGCTCGCGCAAACCGCTTGAGCGAGGATATCGCAAAAAAGATTACGGGCAGTTTGATAAGGAAGGATTTATTTTTGGGGCAGGGGGAGTGGCACCTTTCTATCGGACTAAGATGCTTGAGGAAATAAAACTGAAAGAAGGAGAATATTTTGATAACGATTACGGGCTGTTTTACGAAGACCTGGACTTAAACTGGCGGGCAAATCTCTTTGGTTGGAAGGCGTATTATGCGCCGAAAGCAATTTGTTTCCACGCAAGGGGTAGTTCGACAAAGGCAAAGGTTCCTGCGATAATATTTTTAAGAAGGTTTAATTTCTCTTATCTTTCTTGTGCTCATCAGCTGATGCTTCTTAGAAACAGATACTCAACAATAATAAAAAATGATACGTTACTTAAATTCCTTCTAAATTTGCCCTTTATTTTATCTTACGATTTATTAATTTGGCTTTATCTTGCTCTTTTTCGTCCGTCAGTAATTATTGGGCTATTTTCAGATATGAGGTTTTTGAAAACAGCCTATAAGAAAAGAAGGATTATTAGAGAAAAAATAACAAAATCTAATGACCCTATCTGTCCGTTTCCCACCCCTTGACGATTTTATAAGTATATGATATAACTAAGTATGGAATGAAGATATATAAACCACCGATTATTATAGGCGGGTGGGTTTTTATTCCCTGCTTAATTTAAAGATTTAATGGAGTTAATAAAAATGAGATATCCAAAAATAAAGATTGCCGGTTTAATATGTCTGGCGATGGGGGCGGTTTTATGTTTTTCTTATCCTGCCCAGGCGAGGAGGGTGAGGGAATTATCTCCTCCCTCTAATATTCGTCCGACAGGACTGTTAGTCAGGGGTATAAGAAATATTACGGGAAGCGAATACGAATTTATAAGAAATAATGGTTTTTTACCTAAGGATGAAGGTGGTGTTAGTAAAGATCCTGATAATTATTCTCCGGGTAATGTTTCTTTATCCCTTTCGCGGGATGACAGATTTGATTGTTCTTCTCTTACCGCCTATGGTCCGTTGGAGGATCCCGGGCATGTTGTATTTATTATTGACCCTGCTTACGTAAAGCAAAATGCTAAATTATTTACCTTGTTTGGATATTATTTTGAAGAAGATTATGGGAGAAATCGCTATATAGAAGGTTTAGAATTATTAGGTCTTGATAATCGTAGCATACAACAAAGAGTGGCATATCCTGATGAGATACAAGCAAAAAGTATTCCCCCAAGTGCTATTATTGGTATTATAGCCTCTCGAGCGATGGCTGAAATGATTATAGCATGGGATAATAGTAGTGGCTTTACGCATTTACCGATATATATTTTGGAAGAAAAGGGAGTTAAGGAAGAATTGCTTCCATATGAGTCCAGTCAGTAGGTCTTTAATATTAGCAGTTGCTTCAGTATAAATTTTTCATTCCCAATTTTTAAATTGACACAGTATCTTTAAAAGGAGTATTATGCCTATGTAGCGTAGAAAGATGAAAATTAATCATAGATAAAATTTGTAAAGGGTAACTCTTATAAAGGGTCACCCTTTATTTTTTGACCAAACCCGGGAAAATGGCCGCGGAGGTGAAAAATGAATAGAATAATAAAAATATTTGCTTTCTGCGTTTTGTTTTTAGGTCTCATATTTTTCTATTGTTTTGCGGATGAAACCTGGAAAGATATAACGGGAAATCTGGATACAGATTTATATTCTATTGCTATCAATTCCCAAAACGACAATGTTATCTATATAGGTTCGGATAAGGCGATATTTAAGACGGAGGATAAAGGTAAAAATTGGAGATATATTTATACCGTAAAAGGAGAAAATCAAAAGGTGAATTTTATATTTCCTGACCCGAGTTCCCAGGGTACAGTTTATTTTGCAACCGCTAATGGTTTATTTAAGTCCGTTGACGGCGGAAATACGGTTGAGAAAATATTTAAAGGAAAAAGCGGAACCTCAAAACAGGTTTTTTATTTTACTAAGACCAGCGAAGGTATTTTCTATCTGGGAACAGAAGGCGGATTGATGGTAAGCCGGGATAGCGGTGCCAACTGGATGCGCGTTGCAGGTATACCTCAAGAAAGTACCGTGAGAAGTATAAATTTTCATGCAGCTCTGCCCGGAATTATTTACGCAGTCTCCGATTATGGTGTCTATAAGTCTTGTGATAAAGGAATAAGCTGGGAAAGAGTTTTTATCTCTCAGAGTGAAGAAAAATACAGTTCGGAGGATGAAGAGGGAACAGCGGAAGAAACGGAGACATCAAAAATTATCCCCCGTTGCCTGATTATTAACCGCTATAATCCGCAGTTTGTTTATTTAGGAACCACCGGAGGACTTTTTATGTCCCGGGATTTCGGGAAGACTTGGGAAGAGAAAATAATTTCTGGGCTGGGAAAAGCAGAAGTGAGATATATTGCTTCTTTTGATAATCCGGATATGCTATACATTGCTACAAACCGGGGAGTTTTTAAGGTTACGCTTGATAAGACAGAAGCCAGGGAGATTTACCGCGATCTGCCTACCCGTGATGTGCGCATGGTTGCCCTGGATAAAGAGGGGAAAGTCTGGGCGGTAACCGATAAAGGTCTTTTTAGGACAGAAGAGGTTTTGGATGCGGATATTCCCGATAAAAATAATTTTCTCGGGGAATACGAATTTTATTTCCGCAACGAGCCTGTTATAAGGGAAATACAGGAAGCGGCTATCAAATACGCAGAAGTTAATCCGGATAAAATTAAACAATGGAGGAAGCAGGCGCGCGCAAAGGCATTTGTTCCTACATTTGATTTGGATTATGACAAAACAATTACCACGGCATTAGGGGCGTCATATGACCGTGTTCAGGTTGGACCGCGCGACTGGGGTATGGGCCTGAGCTGGGATTTGTCCGACCTTGTTTGGTCAACCGACCAAACCTCGATTGACGTAAGGTCGCGCCTTATGGTTCAGTTACGCGATGATATTTTGGGTGAAGTTAATCGTGTATTTTTTGAGCGCCGTAGGTTAAAATTAGAACTCATCCTTGAGCCGCCTCAGGGGCTTAAGGAGCGCTTGAATAAACAATTGCGCCTGGAGGAACTTACGGCAGGCCTCGATGCCTTGACCGGCGGCTATTTCTCGCGGAGGTTAGATGAATTATCAAAATAAATTATTGAGGAGATTAATATACAGAAGTATGCCTTTCGGGGCGGCAATTTTCCTTGCCCTTAATTTGTTTTCCGGGAAAATGTTTCTTCCTAAGGAAGGGTATGTTGCGGAAGTAGTCGATGGTGATACGATTAAACTGAAAAGCGGTGAATCCGTAAGGTATATCGGGATAGATACCCCGGAGACGAGAAAGAAAGAAGGCGAGAAATGGATTTACCAGCCCCAGCCTTTTGCCGAAGAAGCAAAACAGCTAAACAGAAAGCTGGTTGAAAACAAAAAGGTAAGATTAGAATACGATGTAGAAAAGAAGGATAAATACAGGCGGCTCTTGTGTTATGTTTTTGTCGAAGATATATTTGTAAATGCAAAACTGATTGAAGAGGGCCTGGCGTTTTTATATACCTACCCCCCTAATATTAAATATGTCGATAAATTAGTTGAGCTCCAAAAGAATGCTCGCCTTGAGGAAAAGGGTATTTGGAAGACATATGCCCGGGGAGCGATTCCGGATAAAGAAGCCAAAAACCATATCGGAGAGTTGGCGGAGGTGGAAGGCAGGGTTTCAAAAATAAAGGACAGGGATAAAACTATTTGCCTTTATTTCGGGCAAGGTGGGCAGGGAAGTTTTAAAGTTATAATCTTTAGAAACGACTTAAAGTATTTTTTGGATAAGAAAATTAACCCCAAAGAATATTATCTTGGCAAGAAGCTCAAGGTTTATGGTAAAATCAAAGATTATCACGGTCCGGAAATAATCGCCGGACACCCAACGCAGATAGAGGTGATTGAATGAAAGAATTTAAGGATGAGCTGTATGATCTGATTATTATCGGCGCAGGACCTGCCGGGCTTTCCTGTGCCATCTATGCCGGCAGGGCAAAGCTTAGGACGCTGGTTTTAGAAAAGGCAATAGCCGGGGGGCAACTGCTCTTTTCGGAAAGAGTGGAAAATTACCCCGGATTTGACGAAGGGGTCGGCTCCCAGGAGTTAGCCGGAAAAATGAAGAAACAGGCCGAAAAATTCGGAGTCGAGTTCAAAGAAGATGAAGTTGTAGAGATTGCCCTTAAATCTCAGGAAAAAATTATAACCACTGCCGATGAAAAAATATATAAAGGCTTGGCTATTGTGGTTGCCTGCGGCTCAAAATATAGCCAGCTCGGGGTTCCGGGTGAAGAAGAATTCTACGGTAAAGGGGTATCTTATTGCGGTACCTGTGACGCTGCTTTCTTTCAAGGAAAAGATGTCGTAGCTGTGGGCGGAGGAGATACAGCGCTGGAGGAAACAATATTTTTAAGCCGCTTTGCCAAAAAAATTATACTTATACATCGCCGCGATAAATTCCGGGGTACCAAAATTCTGCAGGAAAGGATTTTTTCGCTACCCAATGTGGAAGTCAGGTGGAATTCGGTAGTGACAAAAATAAAAGGTGCATTTAAAGTAGAAGGGGTTATGGTCAAAAACGTCAAGACCGATCATGAGGAATATATATCAATAGACGGAGTATTTGTATTTGTAGGGATAAAGCCTCAAACCGAATTTCTTAATGGTTTTCTGGATTTAGACGACAAAGGTTTTATTGTTACTGATGAATTAATGGCTGCTTCCGTCAGGGGGGTTTTTGCCTGCGGCGATGCCCGCAAGAACAATTTAAAACAAATAGTTATTGCCTGTGCGGAAGGTGCCCAGGCTGCGGTTAGCGCAGAAAAATACGTCGAGGATATAAAAACAAAAAGGTAAAGGAGAATTTGCTATGATTAAAGAGCTCAATGCAAGCAATTTTAACGAAGAGGTGTTAAAATCAAGCGTACCTGTTCTGGTTGATTTCTGGGCTTCCTGGTGCGGCCCGTGTAAGATGGTTGCACCGGTAATCGATGAGCTTTTTGGGGAATACGGCGATAAAGTTAAGTTTGCCAAGGTTAATGTTGATGAATCTCCCGACATTGCTTCCAGGTACGGCGTAATGTCCATACCTACGGTCTTTATTTTTTTTAGCGGCAATATAATCTCTCAGATCGTCGGAGCTCAACCCAAAGCCCAATTTAAGAAAAGACTCGATGAAGCCCTTGCCAATAAATGAAAGAGGCGCTGTTTTATGAGAAGTTAGAAGGCAAAAAAGTCCGATGCGGTTTGTGTGCGCATCGATGCATCATAGCGGACAGCAAAAGAGGTATCTGTTGCGCAAGAGAAAATAGAGGCGGGGTTTTATACAGTTTAGTTTACGGCAAGTTGATTACCCAGCAGGTTGATCCTGTAGAGAAA
>JBFZAB010000164.1:0-4590 GCA_041309285.1 Candidatus Omnitrophota bacterium | reverse complement strand
GAGGTCGCCGACGGGCCTTATTCGGTAATACTGGAACAGGTGACCAATGGCATTGCCGTGAGAATGGCGGTATTTTACCTCATATCCGGACAAAACAAAGAGACGCAGGAAGTGGAAGGATAGACAAGTTACAAAAGTTACAAAAAATTCGCTATTTTGTACCTTTAATGATTTTAACCGCAAAACGAAATATGAATATACTGATTAAAGGCGGACACGTGGTTGACCCGGCGAATAAATGCGACGGCATATTTGATATCTTAATTGAAAAAGGCGCTATTTCCCTGATTGAAAAGAGTATAACAAAAGAAGGTGCTAAGGTTATTGATGCCCGGGGTAAATTTGTCCTCCCGGGTCTTGTGGATATGCACGCCCACCTGCGCCAGCCGGGAAGGGAAGACGAAGAGACGCTCTATACGGGAACACTTGCCGCAATAAAGGGAGGATTTACCTCAGTTTGCTGTATGCCCAATACCAATCCCGCGATAGATAATCAGGGAGTTGTAGAATATATCTATTCCGAAAATAAGAAAATTGGCCTTATCAACATATACCCCATAGGCGCAATTACTAAAAACCGAGAGGGAACCCAGCTGACCGAAATGGGAGAGCTGAAAAAAGCGGGGATAGTAGCCGTTTCTGACGACGGCAGTCCGGTCCTTAATGCGGAAATTATGCGCCGGGCATTGGAATATGCAAAGATGTTTAATCTAACAGTCGTATCGCACTGCGAGGATAAAAATTTATCCGCAGGTGGCTTTATAAACGAAGGTTACTGTTCGACCGTCCTGGGTTTAAAGGGCATTCCCGCCGAGGCGGAATCCGTTATGGTTGCGCGTGAGGTCGAACTTGCCCGCCTGACCGGCTCGAAAATTCATATTGCCCACGTAAGTACATTCGGTTCCGTAGAATTAATCCGCCGTGCAAAGAAGGAAGGGATAAAGATTACCGCTGAGACCTGTCCGCATTACTTTAGCTTGAACGAGGAGGATGTATTCGGTTATAACACCAATTTCAAAGTCAACCCTCCTTTAAGAACCAAAGAGGACGTGATTTCTATAAAGGAAGGCTTAAAAGACGGAACAATTGATGTTATTGCCACTGATCATGCCCCGCACGCCGATTTTGAAAAAGATATCGAGTTCGAACAAGCTGCCTTCGGAATGATCGGGCTTGAAACGGCCTTAAGTATAGCTATCAAAGAGTTGCTTAATCCGGGAGTGATTAATTTAAAGCAATTAGTTGAAAAAATGAGTCTCAATCCTTCCCGGATACTTAATTTAAATAAAGGGACTCTCAGCCCGGGGGCTGGTGCTGACCTCGTAATCCTGGATGTAAAAGAAGAGTGGACTGTCGAGAAAGAAAAAATTGTTTCTAAATCCAAGAATTCCCCTTACCTGGGATGTCGTCTTCCCGGGAAAGTTGCTTATGTTATTTGCCAGGGTAAGATAGTTTCTATAACGCAATAAAATTGTGCCGATATACGGTAGATGTAAATATTTAACTTAAACAAAAAATAGGAGGATAAATGAGAAACAAGCCTTTTGTATCAAAAGTCGTACTTTTAGCCGTGCTTTTGTCCTGTTATTTATTCGCCGGAAATATGTTTTTGGTTTATGCCGAGGAAAGCGTTCAGGATGTGATTAAACTTATCCAGGAGAGATCTCAAGATATAAAAAGCTACCAGGCAAAATTTAACCTGAACATGAAAGGACCCCAGGGAGAAATGGCAATGAACGGGGATATCAAGTTTAAACGCCCCGATAAGTTAAAAATGGAGCTTTCCCTGGTTAATGTTCCCGACGCAAAACAACTAATGATTTCAGACGGCAATACTATGTGGCAGTATGTACCTGCCCTTAAAATGGTCTCCAAGATAGACATAAACGCTTTGAAAAAAGAATTCGGGGATACTTATCTTTCTCAGACCAAAGAGGATATTTCTCAGCCCTTGAAGGATGTAGAGGAAAACTCCCTGCGTTATCTGGGTAAGGAAAATATTGAAGGCAAAGAATTTTTTATTCTGGAAGCAAAACCTAAAGCGCTCCCCGGCGGAGAAAAGACCCCTTTTGCAAAAATTAAGATCTGGATTGACTCAGAAAGCGGGCTCGAGCAGAAGGCCATCTTTTACGATGAACAGGGTAAGGAAGCCTTGTCGCGTAAATTCGGTGAAGTAAAAACAAATTTGGAATTTGATAATTCCGAATTTGTTTTCTCGCCGCCCGAAGGAGTTCAGGTTATGGATATGACCGATAATACGAGAGAGATGCTCGAGGCACAAAAGGCAAGTAAAGAGGCTCTTGCGCCTTTACCTCCGGAAGTATCTCCGCCTTCAAATTAGGTTTAGTCACTGCGGGTGACTACGGATAGCGACCATAAAGTTCCCGGTAACCTCCGAGCCTGATAAACCCTGCAATCGGCTTTATGGGACTATTGAGATATTTGAAAAAGAATAAACGGAGAAAAAGGCAAGCAGTTAACCCTTTTTAAAAATGAAGGCTAAAATGGAGAAAGAAAAACAAGCGATCGTAACTTTAGAAGATGGCACATTTTTTAAGGGCATAAGTTTCGGTGCAGACGGAGAAAAGTGCGGAAAGTTTATTTTTACAACGGGTGTCGTGGGATACCAGGAACTCGTTACCGACCCTGCGAACGCGGGGAAAATCCTTATATTTACCTATCCCCTAATTGGTAATTATGGATGTGCCCCCAAATTTAACGAGTCCAAGGGTACCTGGGCAGAAGGGGTAGTTATTAAAGAAAAATCGCGGATATTTTCTAACTGGCAGGCAAAACAGAGTTTTGATGATTTTGCGAAAGAAAGCGGCCTCATTATTGTCGGAGATATAGATACGCGTACGCTTGCCGTGCACTTAAGGGAAAAAGGCGAGATGTCGGGTATTATCTCTACCTTTGATTTTAACGCGGCGAGCCTTAGCACAAAGATAAAGAAATTCCGTAGCCGGAAAACAATGAGCCTTTTACCAAAAATCTCGGTGGATAAAATTACGTCTTTAGCCAAGGGCAAGAAGGGAGCGAAGAAAATAGTAGTTTTAGATTTAGGAATAACCGGAAATATAATCAGGCAGCTCGAGACTTTGGGGTTTGCGCTTATAACGCTGCCCTACAACACTTCCTGGCAAAAGATTCTAAGCCTTAAAGCAGACGGCCTTATTGTCTCCGGCGGTCCGGAAGAAGATGTAGGTTTAAAAGAAGTCGTGGCCAACATAAAAGAACTCATTAAAAAAATTCCTATATTAGGTATATCTACGGGCCATCAGGTATTGGCAATGTCCCTGGGGGCAAAGATAAACAAGATGAGGTCAGGACATCACGGCTCAAATTATCCCATTTGCGGCAGATCTTCTTACAAGGGAGAGATTACCGTTCAGAATCATTCCTATTCCTTAGACAGCCGTTCCTTGGAAAAAATAAAAGACGTTAACATTACATATTACAATTTAAATGACCGGACGCCTGAGGAAATAGAAAGCAGGAAACTAAAAATCATCGGCGTGCAATATTATCCGGTGAGCCCCGGGTTCAAGGAAGTAAACAGTGTATTTAAGAGATTTTCTGAACTGCTATAACAACCATACAAAATTAATTTATGTTTGTTGATTACAGCGATTTTATATAGTGATTAATTTATAAAATCTATTTTTTAATATTCGTAATTAAGGGCAAAGCCCTATAACCCAAGGAGTAGATAATGCCGAAACGTAAAGATATAAAAAGGGTACTGATGATTGGTTCAGGCCCGATAGTCATCGGACAGGCCTGTGAGTTTGATTATTCGGGTTCCCAGGCCTGCAAGGCACTCAGAGAAGAAGGATATTTTACTATACTCGTTAACTCCAATCCCGCAACCATTATGACCGATCCCGGATTGGCAGACGTTACTTACATTGAGCCGTTGACTATTGATTCGGTGACAAAAATTATTGCCAAGGAACGTCCGGATGCAATTCTTCCTACCCTGGGAGGACAGACCGGACTTAACCTGGCATTTTTTCTGATGAAAGAAGGTGTCCTAAAAAAATACGGTGTGGAGTCAATTGGGGCTTCAGTTGAGGCGATTTCTTGTGCCGAAGACCGTAAGCTTTTTAAAAAGGCAATGCAGGAAATAGGTGTGGATGTTCCCAAAAGCGGTATAGCCAAAACCGTAAAAGAGGGTTTAAGGATAGGTCTTGAAATAGGATTTCCCTTAATACTCAGGCCGGCTTATTGTCTGGGCGGCAGCGGAGGGGCGACCGTATATAATAAAGAGGAGTTGGAAAAATTTCTTTATAAGGGGCTGGAAATTAGTCCGGTGCATCAGATTCTGGTAGAACAATCGGTTCTGGGCTGGAAGGAAATTGAATTTGAGGTAATGCGCGACTCTGCGGACAATGTGGTTATTATTACCTCGATGGAAAACATTGACCCTATGGGCGTGCACACCGGAGACAGTATGGTGGTTGCACCCGCGCAGACCCTGACCGCTGAGGAATATACCGATTTTGTTAACCTCTCTAAAAGGATAATACGCAGGATAGGCATATCCGGCGGAGGGGCAAATATCCAGTTCGCCCAGAACCCTCAAGACGG
>JBFZAB010000163.1:0-4590 GCA_041309285.1 Candidatus Omnitrophota bacterium | reverse complement strand
TCGCGAAGGAAAGTTTATGGAGATTGCCCGCTATTGTCTGGGGGATTTGCAGGCAACGCGGGAACTTTTATCTTACTGGGAAAAATTTATTAAGATCTAAGGATGCAAATGAAACCCGAAGTATTTTTCATACCGCTGGAAAGTTATAAGGATGTGGAAAAAGTAAAACACACCTTCCGTACGTTAATCAAAGAAAGCAAGTTAGTTGAGGATGTGGAAAAGGAATCCCTGGTTGCCATAAAGCTTACTTTTGGCGAAAAGGGTAACAAAGGCTACATTGACCCGCACGTAGTTAAGGTCATAGCAGATAAGATAAGATCCCAAACAGGAAAGCCATTTCTTACCGACACCAACGTTCTTTACCATGGCCAGCGTACGAATGCGGTTGACCATCTGGAGCTTTCCATTTTGCACGGATTTAGCCGGGAGAATGTTTCCTGCCCTGTGATTATAGGAGACGGCTTACTGGGGGAAAATAACATAGATGTAGTTATTGATAAAAAACATATTAAAAAAGCGCATATTGCCGGAATTGCTTTTCACTTGGACCATATTGTTTCACTTTCTCATTTTACCGGGCATCTTCTTACCGGATTTGCCTCCTCAATAAAAAATATAGGAATGGGGTTTGCCTCGCGTAAAGGAAAATTAGAGCAGCATTCCAATATAAAACCAAAAGTTATTAGAAAAAATTGCCGCTTCTGTAAACAATGTATTGTAATGTGTCCGGTTAAGGCGATAATAGAAAAGGATAAGCTTGCCTTTATTGAGGAACATATTTGTGTTGGTTGCGGGGATTGTCTTGTCGCCTGCAAATTCCAGGCAATTGAAGTAAACTATGGCGAAAATGCCGAGATACTCGGAGAGAAAATGGTTGAGTATGCCTATGCTGCGCTAAGTAAAATAAAAAGGAAGGTATTCTTTAATTTTCTCCTGCATATAACCAAGGAATGTGATTGTCTTGCCAAAGATGATCCATCTGTAATTTCCGATATAGGAATATTGGCCTCAAGGGATCCTGTAGCCATAGACAAAGCAGGAGTGGATCTTGTTTTCCAGAAAGCCGGTAGCAATGAGATATTTAGCAAGCTGCATCCCGAATCCTGCTCGGTAATGAATCAGCTAAGGTATGCCCAGGAAATAGGCCTGGGAAAGCTCGACTATGAGTTGATAGAACTAGGGTATAAATAAGTGACGCAGTAAACAGAAATTACCAATGACAAAATCCCTGCCTGCGGCAGGCAGGCGAATGCCGAAATAAATATCCAGTGTTTCAATGTCTAATTAGTCATTGGGGATTAGAGAATTATTTAGTCATTCGTCATTAAAGAATTATTAATTATTCTTCTATAACACAAACATATATTACAACAAGGAGGTTTGATATGCGCAGGTTTCTGGTGATATGCATCTCGATTTCTTTTCTTTTTTTAACGAAACCGGTTTCTTCCGCACCTACCTGTGGAACCATTATGCCGCAAAGCAGGAAATTCCAGTACGGTGCGGCTGTTAACTCTATTTTTAAGTATAAGATGAATAATTCAGTGGATAGGGTAAATGTAAAGAGTAACCAGGTATTTTTTACGCTTTCCTACGGGATTTTTGACCGGTTATGTTTTGACGGAAAAATCGGTACCGGAGATATAAGAGGCGACAAAACAAGCAATATAAACCTTGACTATAATGCCTCATGGGGCGGTGGATATGGATTCAGGGTGAAGGCATACGAAGACGAAATAAAGAAAATCAAAATTATATACGGTGTGCATCACATCAGCATCCATCCTTCCTCGGAGGAGGTTAATTCCGTAAAATATAAATCTATACTAGATGACAATCAGATAGACGCAATAATATCTAAAGAATATGATTTTGGGATTCCCTATATCGGTTGTAAGGTTTCCAAAAGCCGCCTACTTCGCCGCGATAATTCGGAAAGCAGTTCCATGCATTCCAAGGTAAAGGCAGGGTTGGTCCTCGGCTATGACGTTAAGACTAACGAAGATACCTATTTAAATATTGAGACACGGCTGATTGATGAAACGGCATTTAATGTGGGAATTTCGCGTATATTTTAGGTTAAACCGTAAAAAAGTCCCGGTCTTGACAGAGCCGTAAATCGGTGTTATACTTGGTATGAGGCAATATTAAAACGGTATAACCTGTATAAAAGATGTCAATCTATTGTTGTCAGAAATGCAATAACTGGAACTCCTGTGACACTAAGTGGGTGAGGACGGAGAAGGACGAACCCAATCTCTGTTGCAGCGCCTGTTCCGGTTATGCTGAATGCTTGAGAAAAGACATCGAATCGATACTTCAGGACAGATCTTCCAAACTTGATTGGATCAGGAATGAGCTTGAGGATGTCCTTAATCCCACCGCTGATGAAAACTTTATTGACGGACTTAAGCAGAAAGATTTTAAGATTTTTGTGACCAATTATGCTCTATCCGGGTTCTGGATGCTCTATGGCCTAGAAACAGGATTCATAGAGAGAAATATACTTTATACGCTGGCAATAATACCTTCGGTGTTTATTTTCTGGATAGTTTTAAGAAAAGTGCGTGCCGTCGCGTTAAAAAAGGCATAGACAAATAAAAATATATTTTTGATTTAGTTTGCCGGATAATTTGTCCGGTTTTTTTATGAGTACCGGCATAGGGAACATTTTTCTTGGCTTGTAGAAATCTTAAGGCGTAAGGAGCGTCTCTCCTATTTTCTCAGGAATCGATTTTTCGTTGAACAGTAGCCTTAATTGTGCTACTATCAAGACTCGTTGTTTCCTGTTTCTTAACAACATAAAAGGGGATTTTGCATGTTTAAAAGAGCGTTTTTTCTTCTTGTGTTTGCGGCTTTAATTATGCCTTCTTTAGCCCAGACAGCATCTCGGGAAATGAAATCTATTGCTAGGCCCGATATAACCCGGATGAAGGATGATGAATTTCTGGATTTAGTAGAGAGAAAAGCATTTGAGTTTTTCTGGTATGAGGCGAATCCCGAAACTGGACTTATTAAAGACAGGGCAAATAATTTTGGTCCCGATGAATACAAGATTGCCTCAACCGCATCCGTCGGGTTCGGTCTTACCGCCATATGTATTGCCGAGAAGCGCGGATGGATAAAACACGAAGAGGCTTATAATCGGGTATTAAAGACCCTCAAGTTTTATAAAGAGAAGATGCAGAGTGAGTCCGGATTTTTTTATCATTTTGTTCATATCGATACCGGAGTCGCTTTAAGGTAATCCGCGGTATCTTCAATCGACACGGTCCTATTTCTGGCCGGGGCTCTTTTTTGTGCGGAGTTCTATAAAGGGACGGAAGTCGAGCAAATAGCAAAGGAACTATATCTTAATGTAGATTGGCCAAAAATGCTTAACGGAGGAACAACTCTTTCTATGGGGTATAAACCTCCGACTCTCCCCGATGCCGGTTTTATCGTCGACCGCTGGATGTATTATTCCGAAGCTATGCTGCTTTATCTTATGGCCATAGGTTCTCCCTCGCATCCCATCCCGCCTCAATACTGGTACGAGTGGGTGCGTCCGATAAGAAAATATAAAGATTATACAGTCGTGGCTTCACCGCCCCTTTTTACGCATCAATACTCGCATCTGTGGGTGGATTTTCGCGATAAAAACGACGGTATTGCCGACTATTTCCAGAATTCTATAGACGCGACATTAGCCAATCGGCAATTCTGTGTAGATAATATGGATAAATACAGGACCTATGGTCCAGACTCCTGGGGGTTGACTGCATGTGACGGGCCTGGGGGGTATAGTGCCTACGGAGGTGCCCCGGCAATTTTCCCCATAAAACACGACGGAACAATTGCCCCTACTGCTGCGGGCGGTTCAATCATGTTTACGCCTAAAGAGTCAATTTCCTGCATGAGAAACCTGTATAATCAGTATAAAGATAAACTCTGGGGTATATACGGTTTTTCCGACTCCTTCAATATCGACAGAGATTGGTTTGCAACCGATGTTATAGGAATTGACCAAGGGGCAATCGTGATAGCTATAGAAAATTTCCGTTCCGGCATGGTATGGGATTATTTTATGCGTAACGATTTTATAAAGGAGGGATTAAAGAAAGCGGGTTTTCAGGAAGGGACAAAAAAGCTTATGCTGGAAACACCGGCTGTAAAGGCATCTTTTTCCCAGAAGCCTCCGGTTTTAGACGGCGTATTAGACGAATGGGATGGTTGTTTGCCGCTCGAACTTATTCCCAGTAAAAACCTGGAATATCTCTATGTAACAGATTCCAGTATTGACCTAAAGGCAAAATTCTATTTTAAGTGGGATGAAGAATGTCTCTACGTTGCTGCCGAAGTCATTGATAACGAAATTATCGCACGTTTGCGAAACAATCTGATTTACAAAGAAGACTGCGTAGAATTATTCATTGATCCTAGAAACGACGGGTTTATATTCAGGAATACCGATGACTTCCAGATTGGTTTTGCTCCCAATAGTTTTGAGGGAAAGCCGGTTTGTTGGGAATGGTTCCATCAGGATAAATTCCAGGACAAGATTAATTTTGCAATGAAAGAGGCAAAGACAGAGGGGAAGAACGGATATAC
>JBFZAB010000162.1:0-2508 GCA_041309285.1 Candidatus Omnitrophota bacterium | reverse complement strand
AAAGTTTAGGGAAGATGATACGTTTTTCATGAAGGAATCCTTGAAAGAGGCGATGGCTGCCTTCGAAGAAGATGAAGTTCCCGTAGGTGCGGTTATTGTCTATAAAGAAAAGATTATCGGCAGGGCACATAACCAAATCAGGACACTGAAAGACCCTACTGCGCATGCCGAAATGATTGCCATAACCCAGGCGGCTTCTTTTTTGGGGAGTGAGCGTTTGGTTGATTGCAATATTTATGTTACAATTGAACCCTGTTCCATGTGTGCAGGGGCTCTTGTGTTAGCGAGAGTAAAACGTATTATTTACGGAGCGACAGATCCAAAAACAGGCGCCTGCGGTTCGGTATTGGATATTGCGGACCATAAGAAACTTAATCACCGTATAAAAGTTACCAAAGGCGTTATGGAAAAAGAATGCAGCGGAATACTCCAGGATTTTTTTAGAAGTAAACGTAAATTAAAAACGCTTTTAAGTAATTAGATAAAATACAGGGAGGGGTGGCTGAGCGGCCGATAGCAATCGCCTGCTAAGCGATTGGTCTGGGAAACTGGACCCCCGGGTTCAAATCCCGGCCCCTCCGAAGTTTCTACCGCTAGCTCAAAACCCTCAATATTTAGAAGAGGGTTTTGAGGGGATATATAGTAAAGAAACGAGGACTCTGGTTAAAGCTATGTCTTAACCAGAGTATAATGTGCAAGTACCTCTTTAGAAAATAAACGATGACTCTGGTGAGGTTGTTTTGAGCCAGGGCCTTGGCCTAAGCGATGGACAGTTTTTCAATATTAATTCCTACCTCCTGAATAATGTCCGGAATAATTGACCCCGATAAATTAAAAATCGGTTACGTGGTTTTAGTTGCTACCCGCAAGTTTGCCATTGAAAAATTGCAGCGCAATGCCGGATTCGGCGAGAGCTCCGGATGGACTCACGTTGCCGGAAGCCTTGGAGGATTTGATGCCGTTGAGGCGGCCATCCCGCGTTCGCGCGTCATAAATCTGCAGAAGCAATATATGGATAGAGGTTTTAAAATCAAAGTAATGAAGAGGAGAAATCAGGAGGAAAAGAAGCGTTATAAAGTTGCCCTCTGGTGGGCTACGATGAATAACCTTCCCTACGATACCCTGCAGTTTTTCTGGTTTCCTTTATCGCTTATCTGTGGTAGAATCGGCGTGGTTTTGCACAATATATTTAGCAGCAGAAAAAGGTTTGTTTGCTCAGAGTTGATTACAGCCGGTTTTTATAAGGAAGGCGATTTTTTATTCAATAAGCCGCAGGAAAATATTTTACCTGCCGATTTTGACAATCCGGAAATATTCGAAGAAGTTAGAGATATCCTGACCACAGGTTCCTAGAAAATTTTTAAAGTATGTCCTATATTGTATTTGCACGTAAATGGCGTCCCCGGGACTTTGACGAAGTCATAGGCCAGGAGCATGTAACTGTTACCTTAAAGAATGCGATAAGTCTGGGACGTATTGCTCATGCGTATTTATTTGCCGGTCCGAGAGGGGTAGGTAAAACCACCGTTGCCCGGATTTTTGCCAAGGCATTAAATTGCGAAAAAGGCCCGACTGTTAAACCCTGTAATGTTTGCGCTTCCTGCAAGGAGGTTGTGTCGGGTAACAGTATAGATGTTCTGGAAATAGATGGTGCCTCGAACCGCGGAATAGATGAAGTTCGCAGCCTGCGTGAGAACATAAGGTTTTCTCCCATCGGGTCTAAATTTAAAGTCTATATCATAGATGAGGTTCACCAGATTACGTCCGACGCCTTTAATGCCCTCCTTAAGACACTGGAGGAGCCGCCTCCGCACGTGAAGTTTATTTTTGCCACCACCCAGCCGCATAAGGTTCCGGGGACGATTCTTTCCCGGTGCCAGCGCTTTGATTTTAAAAGAATTACCCTGGATCTCATAATAAGTAAATTAAAAAATATTGTCAGCGAAGAGAAAATAAAGATTGAAGAGGAAGTCCTTTTTACTATTGCCAGGGCAGCGGACGGAAGCATGCGCGATGCCGAGGTATTGCTGGACCAGCTTAATTGCGCCACGGAAGGAAAGATAAAGATTAAGGATGCGTCGGAAATGCTGGGAGTGATTGAGCAGGATATGCTTTCGATATAGGAGATAAGGTTTTAAACAATCGGGTTAAGGACCTCCTTCTTTTATTGGATAAAATTATTACAGACGGCAAGGATTTAAAATATTTTATAAATTCGCTCATAGAGCATTTTCGCAACCACTAAATGTCCAAAGTGGTGAAGGAGCGTTTTAAGAGTGTGGTGGATTTGCCGGAGGAGTTGCTGGAAAAAATTGCTGCCCAGGGAGAAAATTTTTCACAGGAGGAGCTTTTCTACATTCTCCAGGTTCTTGCCCATACCCAGGAAGTTTCCAAGAGGGCCATTTCCGTGCGTTTTGCGGTAGAACTTGCGTTTATAAAAATCACCGCAAGAAACCAGCTCGGTTCGATAGAGGATATTATTGATAAAATATCCCGGATGAAACAAAA
>JBFZAB010000161.1:0-2763 GCA_041309285.1 Candidatus Omnitrophota bacterium | reverse complement strand
TTTTTACTTCCTTAATGTCCACTTCTATCTGTTTTTCGGCAATATTATGCAGTTCTTCCTTAAGGCGATCAATATCAGAGCCGTGCCTGCCAATGATAATTCCGGGTCTTGAGGTATGAATTATAACTCTTACCTTATCCGCAAGGCGTTCGATTTCGACCTTAGATACATTGGCAGAAGAAAAGTTCTTCTTGATATAGTTGCGTATCAGGGCATCTCCTAAAATAAACTTACTGAAATCACTCTTCTTGGCATACCAGCGCGAATTCCAATCCCGAATATAACCTAAACGAAAACTGAATGGATTTACTTTGTGTCCCATATTTAATTATTTCTCCTGCTTATTCTTTATGCTGCTCGCTTTTTCTTTTTTGCCGCCCGATGTTTTCTTCTGTTTCGGCAAACCGGGCTCATTTTTATCCTTAGTCCCTTTTTTTACTACTACCTTATCCTCTTTCCTGTCAAGTTCTATAGTGATATGAGAAGTCCTGCGCTTTATCGTGTTTGCCCGGCCAAAAGGCGCTGAACGGTAACGTTTCCATGCCGGACCTCCGTCAGCTGTTATCTTAGAAATAACCAACGGCGTACCTTTAAGCCCCGCATTATGTTCGGCATTGGCAACTGCGGATCTCAATACCTTAAGGACGTGGTGCGCCGGACGCTTATTCGTATTCAAAAGTATCGCTTCGGCAAACCTTGTTTCTTTTCCGCGTATAAGGTCAATGACCTGTCTAACTTTACGCGGCGATAATCTTGCATATCTCAGTATAGCTCTGGATACCATATAAATAGTCCTTTACTTGGCTGCCGGCTTGGCAGTTGCTTGAGCCGCTGCTGCCGCTGCTTTTGTGCCGACCCCGCCATGTTTCCGGAAAGTCCTGGTTGGAGCAAATTCTCCCAAGAGATGTCCGACCATATTTTCCGTTATGTAAACAGGAAGAAATTTCTGACCGTTATAAACAAGAAAGGTATGTCCCACAAATTCGGGCACAACAGTCGATGCCCTTGACCATGTCTTAATAGGTTTTTTATCCTGCTTTATAGTATCTTTGACCTTCTTCAGCAACTTTGGCTCAACAAAAGGACCTTTTTTGATACTTCTTGACATAGATTTAACTCCTTAATTTATCCTCTTAACCATTAAACGGTCCGAATATTTCACTTTTTTCCTCGTCTTTAAGCCCTTAGTAATCGCGCCCCAAGGAGTAGTCGGATGACGACCTCCGGACGACTTGCCTTCGCCGCCTCCCATGGGATGGTCATGGGGATTCATGGCAACACCTCTTACTTTAGGCCTTCTGCCCAACCATCTTGTACGGCCGGCCTTCCCCAAAGAAATCGCCTTGTGGTCAATATTACCCAGCTGACCTATGGTGGCAAAACAGTTAAGAGCTATCAGCCTGACCTCTCCCGAAGGCAATTTTATGTGTGCATAAAGGCCTTCCTTGGCCATAATCTGCGCGGAAGAACCTGCGGCCCTTACCAATTGGCCGCCTTTACCCTTTACCAGTTCGAGATTATGTATTAAAGTACCCACGGGAATATTTTTAAGTGGCAAGGTATTTCCCGTGTTGATTTCTGCCTCTTCACCGGAAATAATTGAGTCTCCTACTTTGAGCCCGAGAGGGGCAAGTATATACCTTTTTTCATTATCTTCATATTTTACCAGTGCAATCCTGACAGAACGATTGGGGTCATATTCAACTGACTCAACGCGCGCAGGTATATTATATTTATTACGTTTAAAATCAATTATTCTATAGTAGCGCTTATGCCCGCCTCCGCGATGACGGCTGGTTATATGCCCTGAAGAGTTACGTCCTCCCGTTTTCTTAAGCGGCTCGATCAGGGTTTTTTCGGGATAATCGCGCGTAATTTCCTCAAACGTAGAAACTGTCTGCCATCTTAAGCCGGGTGCTGTAGGTTTATATTTCTTGAGAGCCATTAAAATTTCTCCTTTATGTCTGCTCTATCTTATAACCACTCTTTAAGGTAACAACTGCTTTTTTCCAGTCGGGCTTCTTGCCTTCGGACCTGCCGACACGGCGCCATTTACCGGGACTGATTACGGTATTAACTTCCTCGACCTTAACGTTGTAAATCACCTCAACCGCTCTCTTTATCTGTATCTTATTGGCTACCTTATTAACGCAAAAAAGATATTTGCCTAATCCGGCGTCCCTTGCGGACTTTTCGGTCCTCATCATGTATTTTATTGTATCATGTTCGGTCAAATTCATTTCTTAATCCTTGTAATTAACCCGCTAAGGGCATCTTTAGTTAAAACGAGCTTGGAATTATTAAGCATATCGAGCGCATTAATTTCCCGCACATCTTTTACCGTTAAATTATCAATATTTCTCGAGGCCATCGCTACCTTTGCATCTATATCTTTAACAACCAGCAAAACTTTGGCAGTCAGTTTTAATTTCTTCAGAATCTTTGCAAACAGCTTGGTTTTCGGTTCGCCAATTGTAATATCTTTTAAAACCACCAAGTCATTATCTCTAGATTTTATATTCAAACAACTCTTCAGGGCACTTCTTAACATTTTTTTAGGTAGTCTGTAGTAATAACTGTGGGGTAATGGACCGAATGTTGTACCTCCGCCCCGCCATATCGGTGAACGTGAACTTCCGGCCCGCGCCCGCCCGGTACCTTTCTGTTTCCACGGCTTTTTGCCTCCGCCTCTTACATTACCCCGGGTTTTTGTTGAAGCGTTGCCACAGCGCAAGTTAGCTTCATACATCAGCTTCATATGAT
>JBFZAB010000160.1:0-14284 GCA_041309285.1 Candidatus Omnitrophota bacterium | reverse complement strand
TTCCCTGAACCATCCTTGCCCCGCCTATGACAGCGGCTAAAGAACTTGCCACGGCCAGGTCAGAATCATTGTGAGTATGAATGCCTAACGGCTTTTTGACTTTTTTCTTTACCTCTCTAATTATTTCGCTTATTTCATCAGTTAAAGTCCCGCCGTTTGTATCGCATAGGCATATATAATCCGCCCCGCCTAACGACGCTTTTTCAAGAGTCGCCAGCGCGTAACGGGGATTCGCCTTAAATCCGTCGAAGAAATGTTCCGCATCGTAAATAAGTTCGAGCCCTTTCGATTTAAGAAACTTAACCGAATCATAAATCATACGCAGGTTTTCTTCCGGAGTCGTCTCCAGCGCATATTTTACCTGCATATCCCAGCTTTTACCGAATATAGTAACAACGTCAACCCCGGAATTAATCAGTGCCGAGATATTTGCATCCTTCTCCGCCTTTATATTCTTTTTGCGCGTGCTTCCAAAGGCCACCAGCTTTGCCTGTTTTAAATTAATCTCCCTCCTGCTTTTGAAAAATGTAACATCTTTAGGGTTAGAACCAGGCCATCCGCCTTCGATATAGCATATACCGAGTTCATCCAGCTTTCTGGCAATGCGTATCTTGTCGTCTACCGAAAGGGTAACTCCCTCTTTTTGCGTTCCGTCGCGCAGGGTCGTATCATAGAGAATAATTTTTTCTGCCATAATTTATCACCCCTTATTTAAGCCGTATCTTTAGCCTTTTGCCAAATTAAAGGCATTGTGCAAGACTTTAACGGCTTCGTGAACAAAACGTTTTTTTATCACACATGATATGCTTATCTCGGAGGTAGAAATCATTTCAATATTGATTTTGTGCTCCGCAAGAGTATCAAACATCTGCGATGCCACCCCAGGGTGGCTGCGCATCCCTACTCCGACTACAGAAACACGCGCAATGTCCTCGTCTTTAATCACATCTGCGGCATCTATTTGACGGGCAACACTTCTCGCTATTTTGAGCGCCTTCTTTAAATCGGATTTTCCCACGGTAAAAGATATGTCCGTGCGCCCGGTACGGCTGACGTTCTGAACAATCATATCGACGTTTACTCCGGAGGAGGCAATTTTTTTAAAAAGTTTGGCCGCGATGCCGGGTTTATCAGGAACATCGCATATAGTCAGTTTTGCTTCGTTTTTATTTATGGTTACTCCGCTTACAACGGGACCTTCTAACATATTATCAACCTCCTCCGTAATGTAGGTACCTGCTTTATTATTTAAGGAAGACCTCACACATAAAGGAACTTTAAACTTCTTGGCAAATTCAATAGAACGCGCCTGCATTACCTGGGCACCCAGAGACGCCATCTCCAGCATTTCGTCATAACTTATCCGGGGAATTTTCCTGGCGTCGGGAACGATTCTGGGATCAGCGGTATATATGCCATCGACGTCGGTATATATTTCGCAAAGCCTGGCTCCTATCACTTTTGCCAAGGCAACCGCCGAGAGATCGGAACCGCCGCGCCCCAGGGTAGTTATATCCTGCTGGAGGTTAACTCCCTGGAAACCCGCAACAATGACAATCTTGCCCTTGTCTAATTCACGAATTATTCTTTCGTTACTTATGTTTATAATCCTCGCCTTGGTGTGAGTGCTGTCGGTCAAAATCCCCACCTGTATTCCGGTAAAAGAAATTGCCTCACAGCCAAGTTTTTCTATAGCCATGGCAAGAAGGGCGCAGGAAACCTGTTCACCTGTAGAAAGCAGCATATCCATTTCCCTTTCCGGATGGTTATTGGTAGTCTGGTAGGCCAATTCTATCAACCCGTCGGTCGTATCCCCGAGCGCAGACACAACCACAACAAGGTTATATCCCCTTTTTTTATAGGATACTATGCGCTTGGCTACATTTTTAATCCTCTCCGGATTCGCTACCGAGCTTCCTCCGTACTTCTGAACAATTAACTTTTTCATGCCTTCTCCTCGCGAAATCTTTTAAATAAAACAGTTCTTGATTCCAGAATAATAAATAATGCCGGGCCGATTAAAGCCGCACTTATTCCCATTAAGAGAAAATCCCTCCCCTTGAAAGACTTTACAATCTGCAGAAACAGCGCACCTACGGCCGTAACAAGCATAAAAATAGCGGGGATTTTAACAAAGTTGTATTTCCGTTTCCGTGAAAGCAGCCAGCTGGTTATTACCACCAGGGTCAGTGCCGCAATCAGCTGATTGGAAGCGCCGAATACAGGCCAGATTTTATTCCACTTCCCCGTCAAGGCAAGCGCAGCGCTTAAGAACACGATAATGGATGTGGCAAAATGTTTATTTTTTATGCCAAACAGCTCCTGAGTAAGATACCTTCCTATCCTTGTGGCCGTATCGAGCGTGGTAAGCATAAAGGCATTAAGCACAAGAACGGCAAAGCTTCCGCCGTAACCTGCCAAAACTATTTTAGTCACCTCGCCATAGCCCTGGCCGAAAGCGCCTATGGGCCCGGCCCTGCCCAATATTTTACCCAATGCTTCATTGGAGCTAAATCCCGCAATTACCACCAGTACCGCCATTATCGCTACAACACCTTCGACGATCATAGCACCGTAACCTATTTTGCGGATATCGCGCTCGCTAGCAATCTGCTTGGAAGTTGTGCCTGAAGCAACAAGCGCATGAAAACCGGAAATAGCACCACAGGCAACGGTAACAAAAAGCATGGGCCAAAGATCCCCTCCTTGAGAGGACCAGCCCACAAACGGCTCAAGATTTATTCTAGGATGCGAAAAAATAATTCCTAGGTATCCAAAAAACATACCGGCAAAAAGCAAAAAACTCGACAAATAATCCCGGGGCTGAAGCAAAAATTGAACCGGAGAAATAGAGGCAATATAGCAGTAGACCAAAAGCGCGCTACTCCAGATAATATTTCCGCCAACTGCCAAATCTATGGGAAATTTTCTCCCCAGAATAACCAGGATAGCTAAAGTTAAAAGCCCGAATATTGTAACAATAGCCTGTTTTAACTTAAGCCTATACAGGGAAAAACCAACCAGTACCGCTATCGGAATAAGTCCCAAGGAAGGAAGAACAATATCCGGTTGAATAACTAATGTATCTGCGCACAGATAGACAAAAACCGCAATAATTAAAATCAGGCTCAGCCAGACAAAAATAGAAAAAATCAGTTTTGCCCTTTTGCTTATTACCTGCTCGGCTATATCCGCCACAGAATGCCCATGATGGCGTATCGAGATTACCAAGGCACCAAAGTCATGCACGCCGCCTAAAAAAACCGTTCCCAGGATTACCCATAAAATTGCAGGTACCCATCCCCATAAAGCAACCGCAATAACCGGACCAACGACGGGACCTGCCCCGGCAATCGAAGAAAAATGATGGCCAAAGAGAACCGTCCAATGGTGTGCCGCAACATGGTCTACTCCGTCAGCTTTTGTATGAGCAGGGGTCGGACGTTTCGCATCAACGGCAAAATATCTGTCTAATTTACGTCCATAAACGAAATACGCAGCAAATAATATAACTAAACCAAAGACAGCTACTGTCAGCGAATTCATATCAAAAAGGATAAAAATTTTACCGTATTTAGTTTTTTCTTTTAACTTTTTCCTTTTTACTTTATTGTTGTTACCCTTTTATAAAGAAATCCATCAACCGGAATCCTTCGTCAAATTTCCACTGGCTTTCCCGGGCACTTCTTTCATTAAATTCGGTAACCGAATCTTTCTCTATTCCCTTGCCGAAAACGGCAAAAAATATAGGATCTGCCGTATGGGTCTTAAGACACACCGGTGTGGGATGATCGGAGCTAATCATGATACGAAAATCGTCTTTGCCTTTAAAATAATCCAGTATTTTCCCGACGATAAGCTGGTCTATTTTCTCAATCACGGATATTTTCGCCTTTAGGTCTCCATTATGTCCGGCTTCATCGGGAGCCTCCACGTGTACAAAAACAAAGTCTTTACTTTTAAGGACTTCCAGGGCCGCCTCGGCTTTACCCTGATAGTTGGTATCATAATAACCGGTAGCCCCGACCACATTAACCGGATCGAGGCCAATCAATCTTCCTAATCCTTTAATCAAATCCACCGCAGAAATGACTTTTCCGCTTAATCCATATTTGGAGGAAAAATCCGGAAACAACGGTTTCCTGCCCTGGCCCCAAAGCCAAATCATGTTGGCAGGGTTTTCTTTTAAATCAATACGCACATGATTGACGTCATGAGCAGGAAGAATGATGCTAGACCTCTGCATTAAATCGTTTATAATATCCCCGCCTTTTCCCTTGGGTAAATAAGCAGAAATATTCTTTCCGCTTATATCATGAGGCGGGGTACATTTTAAATCAATTCCTACTCCCTTCGAAACCATGAGATGCCTGTAACTTGTACCGGTATAAAAATGGAATTTATCCGATGCTAACTTTTCATTCAAAAATCTTATTAGAACGTCAGCTTCCTTAGTTAAAATATGCCCCGCACTATAATCCACCATAGATCCGTTTTCTACCGTAACCAAATTGCAGCGAAAAGCAATATCGCCTTCTTTTAGCTCAACTCCTAAGTTTGCCGCTTCCAGAGGGCCACGCCCTGTATAAAACTCTACGGGAGAATATCCGAGTAAACTCATAATTGCCACATCCGAACCAGCGGTCTTACCCGCCGGAATTGTCTTCGCCCAACCTACTCTTCCGTGAAAGGCAATATAATCCATATTAGGGGTTTTGGCTACTTCAAGAGGAGTTTTCCCCCCTAAATCCTTAACCCCCCTATCCTGCATCCCATCACCGACTAAAAATACATACTTCATCTTATAAACCTGCTTGCACAGATTAAATTACGATTACAGTGATAAAGATTCACCATTAAAGTTATAAATATGAGATATAATATTAGCATAAAAAATCCTAATTTTCTATATTTTTATAGTTCGGAGGGGGAAGCAGTGAACCTCCTCCCCGCCTTTGGTGGGACGGTTTATTGAATACTCCCGGGTCAGAAGCATGCGAGGAAATTCCCCCGAGGAATTCGAAGAATTCCCGGGACCCAGTCCTCGGGATTTCTTGCCCTTCGGCAAGGAAATCCCAGAGGGCCTTTGATAATTTCCCCGCCTTCGTTCGAGATATCTTCGCGCATTCATCCCCAAAATTTAGACTCTTCCTTAAAAATGGCAGACAAGGTCTACTCCGGGGGTTAGTTTGGGAATTTCTGGGCGTCGATTAAAAATCAAAAAGATTATCAGCCCTTATCATCTATCTCGCCTACTATCTCTTCCAGCACATCCTCGAGCGTAACCAGCCCTAAAAATTTTCCTGCACCGTCACGCACAATCGCTATCTGTATTTTCATTTTCTGGAAATCCTGAAGCAGGTCGGATACTTTCTTATCCGGCAGGACAAAATGGGCGGGATGCAGGATATCGGCAATGATTATAAGCGCGCCGTTTTTCCATATAAAAGGCAAATCGCGGGCATAGAGCATACCGACGATGTGGTCTATGTTTCCGGTATAAACCGGCAGGCGGGTATGTCCCTCTTCGGTTAAAATCTCCAGAAGTTCTTCCTCGCGGGCATTCAGCCCTATGCAAATCACCTTTTCTCGCGGGATCATAACATCTTTTACCAGCGTATCACCGAATTCAAAGATTCGGTGAAGCATTTTCCTTTCCTCCTCCAATAAAACGCCTTCTTCTTTCCCTATTTCAATCATAAGCTTGATTTCCTCTTCGGTAATGAGGGCAGAACGCATGGGCAGTTTTACACCGAAAATCCTGATTATCCCGTTGCTTATTCCCATAAAAAATCGCGATACCGGATGCATAACCCTGATTACAAAACCAATCGGCCGGGCCAACTTCAGGGCAAAGGGTTCGGAATATTTTACGGCAAGCATCTTGGGTGTAATTTCGCAGAAAATCAGAACGAAAAAAGTTACTACCGCCGTCGAAATAATTACTCCCAGGCGCTGGCCAAAGAAATAAATGAATATAGCCGCACCTAAGGCTGACATGGCGGTATTGATTAAATTATTACCTACTAATATAGTGGCAATAAGTCTATCCATCTGCGTAATTAACCTCTGGACAATTTTTGCCCGCCTGTTACCCTGATTAACCAGGGCACGGATTCTTAACTTGCTTAACGATATAAGAGAAGTTTCGGACGCGGAAAAGAAAAAAGAAAATATCGCCAGTATCAGGATTAAAATTACATATAGCATTATGTTCATATCTTTAATTTTTTAATGCCGCCGCCCTAAGGCTTGTTGCACGTTTAAATCCGGAAAGGATTATTAATATAATTTATTGAAGATAAATTCTTGAGGCCTGCGCATTCCGGCTACGCTCTATACAGCCGATTTCTGCGTATATATCCCTCAACTTTGTCCGGAACCAGGTAACGGAAAGATATACCTTTTTTTACCCGCATCCTTATATCAGAGGAAGAAATGCCGACTTGACTAATCTTGATGAGCCTATTTGTATATTGCTTCTTGGCAGGCTTAAATCCGGGCCTTACGGCAACTATCACCTCAGCCAATTTCTGTATTTCTTTAAAATTCTTCCAGCGCGAAAGTTCCTCCAATGCATCCGAACCAACAATCAGAAAAAAATCCGTATGCAGAGGAAAAACCTTCTTCAGCGCCTTTAATGTATTTATGGTGTAGGATTTTCTCTTTACCTTTGCCTCAATATCCGAAACGCAAAACCGCGGATTACTTTCAATTGCAAACTTAACCATATTTAAGCGAGAGGTTACCCGAATAACACCTTTTGAACTTTTGTGAGGCGGGATATAGCAGGGAATAAAAATAATTTTATCCAAGCCGACTAAATTCATTACCTCCTCAGCCAGTATCAAATGGCCTAAATGTATGGGATTAAAGGTACCTCCAAGTATTCCTATCTTCATAGTTGGTTTAAATTCCAAACGCCAAATCCCAAATCCTAAACAATCTACAATTTTTTAAATCCAAATGTTCTAAACTTATTTTTAAAATTTTGAATTTTGAGAATTTGAATTTGTTTAGAATTTAGAATTTTGGATTTAGGATTTTATGTTCTAATCTGTCCTTCGCCAAAAACAATATATTTATAGGTCGTGAGTTCCTCGAGCCCCATAGGGCCACGGGCATGTAATTTACCGGTAGATATTCCCATCTCCGCTCCGAGCCCGAATTGATACCCGTCCGTGAAACGCGTGGAGGCATTAACATAAACTGCGGCGGAATCCACCTCTTTCAGGAACTTAAAGGCATTCCTGGGATTCCGGGTAATTATGGAATCGGAATGCATGGTGCCATATTTGGCAATATGCCTTATTGCCTCATCAATATCCTTCACTATCTTTACCGAAAGAATTAAATCCAGGTATTCGGTATGGAAATCTTTATCTTTAGCTATCTTTATACCGGAAACTATCCTTCCTGTAAGAGGGCAACCGCGAATCTCAACTCCCGCTTTCTTAAATTTATTTATCATTACGGGAAGGAACTTCCCGGCTATTTTTTTATTAACCAAAAGGGTTTCCATCGCATTACAGGTGGAAGGCCTCTGTACTTTAGCGTTGAGCGAAATATTTATCGCCATATCGATATCCGCAAACTCATCGACGTAGATATGGCAGACGCCTTTGTAGTGTTTTATCACGGGAATCCGTGATTTAGCAGCAACCTCCCGGATCAACCCCTCTCCTCCCCTGGGTATAATAAGATCTATGTATTCGTCCATCTTCAAAAGGATATCCACTGCTTTTCTTTCTGCGGTAGGGATGATATTGACAGAGCCATCGGGAATTTTATTTTTCGCGGCAATGCTGCTTAAAACCTTAAATATCGCGAGATTTGAATTTATTGCGTCGCTGCCGCCTCTTAATATTACGCTGTTTGATGATTTTAAACACAGGCCTATGCAGTCTGAGGTAACATTGGGGCGTGACTCATAAATTATACCGATAACGCCTATGGGAACGCGCATCTTTCCGATAACAAGTCCGTTGGGCCGCCTACGCATATTGATCATTTCCCCCACAGGATCGGTCAATCCGGCAATTGCCTCAAGTGACTTTGCCATCTCAATAATCCTTCCGGGATTAAGGGTAAGCCTTTCCATAAAAGCAGAAGACAGCCCCCTCTTTTCGGCGGCTAAGAGATCTTTTCTATTTGCGCTCAAGATAGAGCCGGAATTTTTTCTTAATCCGCATGCCATCTCGCGCAAAACCTTATTCTTCTTCCCGGAAGACAAAAGCGCTAAATCATGCGCTGCGGATTTCGCCTTTAGGGAAATTTTTAAAATTTCGTCTTTTAGTGCCATATCTTTCTCCTTGCAAACTTTCCCCTCTTTTTACATATTACATAAGCACCAGATTATCGCGATGTATCACTTCTTCATAATATCTGGCTCCTGTTACTTTCTTTATTTCCGCGGTTTTGAGGCCTTTTATCTCATCGAGTTCCTGGCGTGAATAATTGGTAATGCCCCGGCCAATTTCCTTTTTCGTAACCGCATCAACGATACTTACCATATCCGCTTCTTTGAATTTTCCTTCGGCCTGAACAATCCCCGCGGCAAGCAGGCTCCTGCCGCCTTTGAGCAAAGCCTCAACTGCCCCTTTATCAAGATAAACTTTACCCTGGGGTTTAAGATTGAAGGCCATCCACTGCTTACGCGAATCCAGCTTCCGCCTCCGGGGTAAAAACAGAGTTCCAACATCTTCCCCGTCAGTGATTCTTTCTAAGATTGAATCCCGCCTGCCATTGGCAATTATGCAGGGAATACCCGCATGCCGGACTATTTTTGCCGCATCCAGCTTTGTCACCATGCCTCCGACGCAAGACTCTTTGTCGGTTCCGGATGCCATGGCTTCCACTTCGGAAGAAATTTCGTCTACCGTTTTAATTAATTTATCTCCGCCGTAAAGCCCGTCTACGTCGGAAAGCATAATTAAAAGGTCCGCATCTATCAAACTTGCAACGAGCGCCGAAAGCCGGTCATTATCTCCGAATTTAATTTCATCGACGGTTACGGTGTCATTCTCGTTGATAATCGGGATAACTTTTTCTTTAAGAAGCGCACCTATGGTATTTCGGGCATTGAGATAACGCCTGCGGTCTTTAAGGTCTTCTTTAGTAAGCAAAATCTGGGCAACCTGACGCCCGAATCTGAGAAATGCATCAGCATATAAGTCCATTAACCTGCGCTGTCCGACGGCAGCAGCTGCCTGCAGCCGGGGCAGGCTCTTTGGGCGCTCTTTTAAGGAAAGAAGCGTCATTCCCGCGCTTATCGCACCTGACGACACAAGACAGATATCCATATTCTTCTCTGTGAGTGAATTCACGCTTGAGGCAATTTTTTCTATTCTACTTGGCTCAATAGAGCATCCTTTTGCGGTTAAAACACTGGTCCCTATTTTAACCACTATCTTTTTTGCTTTTGAGAAAATTTCTCTCTTCATTTAATTTAAGGCCTTTCCTATTGCCGCAAGCAACTGTTCTATGCCTTTCCCGCTGAATGCCGAGACAGGATAAATTTTGCCTTTAAAATTACGACGGAATTTCTTGATATTCTCCTCTGCTCCCGGAATATCCATCTTGTTGGCTACCAGAATCTGTATTTTTTCGCCCAACTTGGGGTTATAAAGAATAAGCTCATTATTAAGATTGATGTAATCTTTATAGGCATCGCGGCCTTCCAGGCTTGACATATCAACCATATGAATAAGGAGACGTGTCCTCTCAATATGCCTCAAAAAATCATGGCCCAGGCCTTTGCCCTTATGCGCGCCTTCAATCAACCCGGGTATATCGCAGACGGTAAAAATCTTTTCCTTATTGCCGATTGTAGCGGAGCCTAAGATTGGGACCTTGGTAGTAAAAGGATAGGCGGCAACTTTTGATTTGGCAGACGTTATGCGGTTTAAGAAAGTAGACTTGCCGACATTGGGATAGCCTATGATACTGACATCGGCAACTAATTTTAGTTCTATGTAGAGCTTCTTTTCTTCGCCGGCTTCACCTTTTGTAGCTTCGCGGCGGGGCCGGTTTCCCAATCCGCCGCGTCCGCCCCTGGCAACTATAACTTCTTCTCCTGCCTTGGTCAAATCGCGAAGGATTAACCCGGAAACGGCATCCTTAATTATGCTTCCGGGAGGAATCTTAATAATACAATTCTTGCCCTCTTCGCCTGTCTTATCATTACCCTGGCCATTCTTACCTTTTTGCGCGACAAAATGCTTACGGTATCCAAGATCAATCAGGGTAAGAGTATTTCTGTCCGCTGTGATAACCACATCTCCGCCTTTGCCTCCGTATCCTCCATCAGGCTTGGAAAAACGAGACCAGAGATCGCGGTAAAAACTACTACAACCATCTCCGCCCTTTCCTGCTTGAACCTGAATTACGACGTGATCAATAAATGTCCTCTTCACAGCTTACGAATTACCGCGAATTGCGTTAACTGGCCAATATAGAAACTATGCGGGATTTGTTAAACTTAACTACGCCGTCTTTTTTAGCAAAAAGGGTGTAGTTGCTGCCCAGTCCTACATTCAAGCCGGGCTTAAAGCAAGTACCTTTTTGTCTGATGAGAATTGTACCGGCCTTAACCTGTTCGCCTCCGTAATGCTGGACGCCATAACGTTGGCCCTGACTATCGCGTCCGTTACGACCGGAACCTACGCCTTTATGTGCCATCTTTTTTCTCCTTATGTTTAATCAACCTTTTGACGCTTCGATACTCTGATACTTTGACACTACCTATCTTATTCCGCTGTTTCTTCCTTTTCGCCGCCGATTTTTATTTCTTTAACTTTGATTACGGAAATGGGTTGTCGGTGCCCTGTTTTCGTTTTGGAATTTTTACGCCGACGATACTTGAAGCTTATTACCTTAGGCGCTTTATCTTCTCTTAAAATATCGCAGACGACCCGCGCCTTGTCCACAAACGGACTGCCAATCTCAACCTTGCTGCCGTCAGAAATCAAAAGCACTTCTTTTAAAGTAGCCTTTTTCCCTTTGAGCCCGAGTTTTTCTACTTTTACCTCAGAACCTACTTTAACTTTATACTGTTTACCTCCTATGGAAACTATCGCATACATTCTTTTTACCTCCATTTAAGATTTGTATTATTCTCTTTTTAGCTTACCGCCAAAAACAGTGTATTATAACACAATTTGATATCTTCCGTCAATATATTCGAATACGGGAAGGGAGTTACTGCAGTTTTATTTCTTCAATGTGGAGATGCGGGGCAGATTTTATCTCTATTCGAGCATGATATCTCTTCTCTATCTCTTTTATAAAACGCCAATATTCCTTAACAAGCTTATCATAGAGTTCCTGATGCACAAGAAGGGTTATTTTTCTGCTTTTATTTTTATTCAGATGGTGTTTGAGTTTCCTTAAGGCCTCGTTTGCCAATGTCGCAGATGACTTAACGTGCCCTCTTCCCTGACAATAAGGACACTGCCCGTAAAACATACTTTCGATGCTCCGCCGCCTTCTTTCGCGGGTCATTTCAACCAGGCCCAGATCCGAGAAAGGGTAAAACTTGATCTTTGCCTTATCCTCTTTTAATGCCTCATGAAAAATATTAAGGACTTTCCTCTGATAATCTTTAGAATCCAGGTCGATAAAGTCTATGACAATAATCCCTCCCAGGTTGCGCAAGCGTATCTGGCGGGCAATCTCGACTGCCGATTCCTTATTGACCACAAAGGCAGTTTCCTCCAGAGATTTCCTGAGCTTTCCGGGATGACCTATAAATTTACCCGTATTTACGTCCACGGAAACAAGGCTCTCGGTTTGTTCAATTATAATATATCCGCCGCTTTTTAAGTTAACCTGCCTTTTATACAGCTTCTCTATCTCCGCCTCGACCCCCATTTTCTCGAAAAGGGGTATTTCTTCGCGGTAATAAATCAGCTTTCGCTTTAAATCGGAAGAAAAATAATCCATGAAACGCAGCGCCTTCTTAAATTCCTCCCTGGAATCAATATAGGCACATTCGACATCGTCTACAAATACGTCCCTGAGCATCCGTATAACAAGGTCTCTCTCTTCATGTATAAGATAAGGCGTCGGAAGCTTAGGAGAGCTCTGGGAAATCCTGGTCCATAGCTTTATAAGATATCTTAAGTCTCGCTCAAACTCGCGTAATTCTGCCTTCTCTCCTGCCGTACGAACTATCAGACCTATTCCCTCGGGTATTTTAAGTTTTTCCAGTATTGACCTGATGCGCGCTCTATCCGCCTTATCGTCTATGCGGCGCGAAATTCCGACGCGGTGTTCCCCGGGCATAAGCACAAGATGTTTTCCCGGCAGGCTTATATGCGTAGTAAGGCGCACTCCCTTCTTGCCGAAAGGCTCCTTAACTACCTGAACCATAACGGTATCGTTTACTTTTAATTTTTCCTCGATAGACTGAAATTTTCCGCGATGAGCAGGCTCTTTTTCACTAACTAATTCATCATCCAGCTCCTCGAGAGCCCCCGTAACGTCCATGACATAAAGAAAGCCGTTCTTTTCAAGGCCCACGTCTACAAACGCCGCTCCTATCCCCGGAACAACGGCAGTAACTTTTCCCTTGTAAATATTTCCTACCAACTGCCGCGCATCCTTGCTTTCCACAAAGAAATCAACAAGGCGGCCGCCTTCCATTACGGCAACCCTGCTTTCCTTAGGTTCAACATTAATCAATATTTTCTTGGCCATGTTTTTAGAAATATAAAATATTAAAAATTAAATATCAAATATATACCAAAAAACCGCTTAGTACTTTATCCCATTTATGATATTTTTGATTTTTTATATTTGATTTTTTATTTTGAATTATTTGAACTCGCTCCTTAAGGCTAATATCTCGATTCCTTCGGGAAGCTGTTTCTGCAGCTTCTCTCTGAAAGCTTCAGGCTCAACAGGAACGGATAAATAAAAAGTAGCCTCCTCATCAAGGCTCTCTACCCCTAACTTAAGCGCACGCTTAAAGCTTATCTTCGGGTGCGGATGGAAACCGCCCGTAATAAAAATTGGCAGCTTCGCACGCCTTAAGGCGCGCTGAAACATCCGCAGTAAATCCAGATGTGAAATATAAATCATCAACCCCGTCTTTGAGTAACGGGTAATTATTTTCTGCATGAAAATGATTACACAGATTTTATATAAGATTATACGGATTAGGAAGCTCAGGACTTCCCGTAAAATTTCTTTATTATGCCCAGCGCTTCTTTGGCAGAATCGGCTACCTTAAATATATTAAGATCTCGCTTTTCAATACAATTATCTTTAAGCATGGTATCCTTGATCCAATCAAACATACCTTTCCAGTAACTGCTTCCCATAATGATTACGGGAAAAGGATCAATACGCTCTGTCTGGACCAGCGTAAGCGCTTCAAACAGTTCGTCCATCGTCCCAAAACCTCCGGGAAAAATCACAAACGCCTTGGCATATTTAACAAACATTACCTTGCGGCAGAAGAAATATTTAAAATCCAGGAGTTCTGTAATATATTCATTGGGCTTCTGAACCACAGGAACATCTATATTCAGGCCGATTGAGCCCCCTCCGGCTTTTTTTGCCCCCTTATTTGCCGCCTCCATTATTCCCGGTCCGCCGCCGGTTATTATGGCGAAACCCGCCTTGGAAATAAGATAAGCCAGCTCCTCCGCCATACGATAATATTTCGTCCCCCTCTTTAGGCGGGCGGAACCGAAAATGGATACCGCAGGACCCACTTGAGACAAAACCTCAAATCCGTCCACAAACTCGGACATGATCCTGAATACTCTCCAGGGGTCTTCCGTGATAAAATCGTCTTTCATTTTTTTGGCTGCTTTCATCTTTAAGTCTCCTTAATAATAAGCAGGATACTACATTCTAAAATCCAGGTAAAATGATAGCAACTAAACGGGTAAGCGTCAACTAATATCGGTTTGCAGGTCATTTGTTAATATAGGCAAGGATAACCCCGCGTTGTTTATTCTCAATACGGAAATCGTATTTATCTTTAAGTTTAATGTAGTCCTCTTCTTTGATAATCAGGAGGCGGCCCTTGTCTTTTTCGTCAAGAAAATTTTTAAGCGCCTGCTCGGTGTTGATAAAAGACACTTTGCGGCGCAGGTAAAAAGTTAGGCTCTGTTTCTTGATTTTATATGCGCAGACTTTATCTTCGGAACCGATTTTCTCCATAACGGGCGCAACGAGACTCTTTGCCGAACGCACACCTGCTAACTGCATGGCAAAAATTCCATAAAACAAAAACAGTATTATAATTGAAGAACTCAGGATAACTGAGAAG
>JBFZAB010000159.1:0-5911 GCA_041309285.1 Candidatus Omnitrophota bacterium | reverse complement strand
CTTTAGGTCTGGCTTGTGCGATATATCTTTGCGAGTATAGTCCTAGGGGGTTTTTAGTCAATATGATAAGGATGAGCATTAATAATCTTGCCGGAGTGCCTTCGGTTGTGTTCGGGCTCTTCGGACTGGCGGTTTTTGTTAAATTCTTCGGATTTGGAGTTTCTATTCTTTCCGGAAGCCTGACTCTGGGTATATTGGTACTCCCGGTAATTATTTCGGCAACCCAGGAGGCTTTGTTGGCGGTTCCCATATCCATAAGAGAAGCTTCGCTTGCCCTGGGTGCAACTAAATGGCAGACTATAAAAAAAATAGTCTTGCCCACAGCTTTGCCCGGGATTATTACTGGAGTAATTTTAAGTATAGGAAGAGTGGCAGGAGAAACCGCCCCTATTCTTTTTACTGCCGCGGCATTTTATCTAAGGGGCTATCCTAAATCTGTTTTTTCCGAAGTAATGGCCTTGCCATATCATATATATGCCCTAATGACGGAAGGGACACATCCTAAGGAGCAGACGGAAATAGCTTACGGTTGTAGTCTGATACTATTATTTTTTGTCTTGCTATTTTCTTTCGTTGCTATAATAATACGTCATAAGCAAAGGAGCAGTTACCATGGATAGAATTGTAAGGATTATGGTGGAAGATTTTAATTTTTTTTACGGCAAAAAGCAGGCTTTAAAAGATATAAATTTAGAGATTTATGCCAATCAGGTGATGGCCATAATCGGTCCTTCCGGTTGCGGAAAGTCTACATTTATAAGATTGCTTAATCGCATGAATGAGATGGTTCCCGATACCCGCTGTGAAGGAAGAATTATTTTAGATGGAAGGGATATCTGTTGTGATGAAGAGGTAAGTGCGGTTGAGATTAGAAAACGCATAGGAATGGTTTTTCAGAAACCAAATCCTTTCCCCAAAAGCATTTTTGAGAACGTAGCTTACGGTTTAGAGGTTAACGAAATAAGGGACAGACACTTTATCGAGGAAAGGGTTATAGAATCTCTGGAAAAGGCGGCCTTATGGGAAGAGGTAAAAGATCGGTTGCACGAAAGCGCTCTTAAGCTATCCGGAGGGCAGCAACAGAGACTTTGTATTGCAAGATGTTTAGCGATTAAGCCGGAGGTGATTCTGTTTGATGAGCCGTGTGCAAGTCTTGATCCTATATCAACCGCAAAGATAGAAGAACTTATTACGAAATTAAAGAAAGAATACACTATTGTAATTGTTACCCATAATATGCAGCAGGCTGCCCGTGTTTCAGACCGTACGGCATTCTTTCTGTTGGGAGAACTTATTGAGGTGGGTAATACCCAGGAAATATTTACCGCGCCTAAAGATAAGAGAACGGAAGACTATATTACCGGGAGGTTCGGATAAGAATGAAAAAGATCTTGTTTGTATGTATTGAGAATTCCTGTCGCAGCCAGATGGCAGAAGGATTAGCCGGGTATTTCGGTAAGGATGTCCTTGAGCCGTATAGTGCCGGGTCGCGGCCTTCAGGCAAAGTGAATCAATATGCCATAGATGCTATGAAAGAGATAGGTATAGATATATCCAATCAAAGATCAAAGAGTTTCGATGAGTTAACTGCCGGTAATTTTGACTATGTTATCGGGCTTGGCTGCAAAGATATTTGCCCGTTTTTCCCTGCCGAAAAGCACGTTCAGTGGGATATTGAAGACCCTAAAGGGAAGGGAATGGAAGATTTCCGTAAAATAAGAGACGAAATCAAGGAAAAGATTGAAAAATTGATAGAGGAGGTAAAAAACGATGGAAAGGCATTTTGATCAAGAATTAAATGAATTGAATAAAGGTATTCTAAGGATTGGCGCTTTGGCTGAAGAGGCTATTTATAAATCCATCGAGGCGTTGAAGAATCGGGATAAAGAGATGGCAAAAAGCGTTATAGACAATGATGCTAATATTGATAATCTGGAATTAGTTGTAGATGAAAAGTGTATTGATTTGATAGCGCGCTACCAACCTATGGCTCGCGACCTTCGTTTTATTACGACCGGAATGAAAATAAATTCAGAGCTGGAAAGGATAGCTGACATTGCGGTGGACATTGCCCAGCGCACACTTGAGATAGTAGATAAGCCCCTATTAAAACCATTAATCGACATACCTAAATTAACGGTTGTGGCGCAAAACATGATAAAGATGTCCATAGATGCATTTGTTAAAGGCGATATCGTATTAGCTAAGAAAGTCTTATTATCTGATTCCGAAGCCGATCAACTTCGCAATGAAATACAAAAAGAACTTATTGAAGATTATATGGTTAAAGATGGTGCTACTGCTCCGAGAGCGGTCCAGTTGTTATTAATAGCGCGTTTCTTGGAACGGATATGTGACCATACGACAAATATTGCTGAAGACGTAATCTATATGGTTCGGGCAGAAGTTGTAAGACATCATCCCGAGAAATTAAAGAACGGGAAATAAGAAGTTCTTCCAGATAAATAAATATGGAATAGTTCGAATCCCTTAAAGGAACCTGGCAATATCATTCTCCATGTAGAATTGGAGAGCTTAAGGCCTATAATCGGAATATTGATTATAGGCCCTTTTTACCTATGTGCAAAGATTTTTTCTGCTGGCCATATTTCTGAGCTTCAGCTGAGATATCTTAAACAATTAAACAAATTTATGTTGCAGGAGTTTTTGTTTTAATATACAATCTAGCCCATGGATTACACAAAGATCTGGCTGCCTCTATTATTAAGCTTTTTAGCCGGTATTTTTACGGTCATAGGTTCGCTCGTCACTTTTTTTATCCGTGATTTCAAAAGGGTTTATCTTCAGTTCTTTTTGGGATTATCGGGCGGAGTGATGGTATATGTTTCTTTTGTAGAACTTTTGCCTGAAGCTATAAATAATATCGGAGCCCTTAAAGCCAATATTGCATTTTTCAGCGGTATCATTTTAGTTATGCTTTTAGACTTTTTTATTCCTCACGAATATATTGCGGAACGGGTAAAGCCGGATACTCATGATAAAAAACTAATGGCCGCCGGAATCTTTACTGCTATAGGTATAGCAATTCATAATTTCCCTGAAGGTCTGGCTGTCTTTATGAGCGCCCTGGTAGATATTAAATTAGGAGTTGCTCTAGCCATAGCCATAGCCTTACATAACATTCCAGAAGGGATCGCTGTTGCAATGCCTATTTTTTATGCTACCAAAAGCAGAAAGAAGGCATTTTGGTATTCTTTTTTATCGGGTTTTGCAGAGCCTGCCGGAGCTGTTGTAGCGATATTGGTATTAATGCCTTTTCTAAGTCAAGCGGTACTATCTTTTTCCCTTGCGTTTGTAGCGGGGATCATGGTTTTTATCAGCTTTGATGAACTGCTTCCTTTATCCTGCCAAGGCGATGGCTATCATGTGTCTATTTTAGGGGTAATCATAGGTATGGCAATAATGGCCGCAAGCCTTATCTTAATGTAAATCGGAGATTTCCATGAACGATGAAATAAAGAGAAGGATATTGTCCTTTCAGAGAAATGAGATAACTGAGCATTTTATCTATTTAAAACTTGCCGCTATTGAAAGAAATGCAAGTAATAAAGAGGTTTTAAAGAATATTGCCTCTGACGAGCTCAAACATTACAATATTTTTAAAAGTTATACGAAGGAAGATGTTACCCCTAACCATTTTATGGTATGGAAGTATTTTTTAATAGCGCGTTTCTTGGGCTTGACCTTTGGATTGAAGCTTATGGAGAGTGGAGAAGAGGGGGCTCAGGAAGCATATGCTAAGATGACATCAGATGTCATTGAGGCCGCCGAAATATTAAGAGATGAGGATGTGCATGAGCGCGAACTCCTGGAGATAATAGACGAGGAGCGCTTAAAATATATCGGTTCCGTTGTTTTAGGTTTAAATGACGCATTGGTAGAGCTTACCGGTGCACTTGCCGGATTGACCTTTGCCCTGGGAAATCCCCGAGTTGTGGCAACAGCAGGCGCTATTACCGGAATTGCCGCCTCCTTATCAATGGCCGCATCCGAGTTCCTTTCAACGAAATCAGAAGGAGGAGGCAAGAATCCTATAAAGGCGTCAGTTTATACCGGCATCGCCTACAGTTTGACCGTTACTATACTTATTTTGCCTTATCTTTTATTTAGTAATCTTCTGATTTCTCTTGCCATTATGCTTACGAACGCAATCATCATAATATTTACATTTACCTTTTATATCTCGATAGCGAAAGGACTTAACTTCCGCAAACGGTTCCTCGAAATGGTTTCTATCTCGCTCGGAGTAGCCGCGCTTTCCTTCCTTATAGGACTCGGCGTACGTGCCTTATTGCATTAGAATCATAGTGACACTCCACCAGTAAACGATTATTCAAAAATAGTTCTTGACAAGATTGAGAAGTAGTGTATACTTAGTAATGGAAACCATTTTCATTAAGGATATAAATATATGGCAAGAGGCGAATGCAGAAGACAGGGTTGGTGGCATGGTAAATTCAGGGATTGCGGTTACAGGCTTACTTTAGGCCGAGAGGCAATTCTTGATATACTTTCCAGGTCCGAAGGCCATTTAAGTGCCGAAGATATATATGTGAAAATTCATCCTAGATATTCCAACGTTGGTCTGACTACTGTTTATCGTACGTTGGACGTATTATCAAACCTGGGCATGGTATATAAGCTCGATTTTGGGGATGGAAGGGCGCGTTATGAATTTGCCGAAGGGCCTAAGGGAGTGCATCATCACCACCATTTAGTTTGTACCCAATGTAATAAAGTGGTTGACTATACAGATTTCATTGATGAAGAAGTGGAGCTCTTGCAGCAAACAGAAAAGGGCCTGGAAAAAAAATATAATTTTAAGATCAATAATCACATTATTCAGTTTTATGGCTTATGCGAAAAATGCAGCGGTAAAAAGTGAGGGCTATATTTTTTTATCTGTTAATGAAAATGATTTTCATTAAATAGTACCAAGCTTATCTGATAGTTTGGTTACCTGCAATGTAGAAGGAGGTGATTAGTTATGCCAGGTTTTGATGGAACAGGTCCGACAGGCCAAGGCGCAATGACAGGGGGCGGAAGGGGTTATTGTGCTATGCCTTTTGCAAGGACAGGAAGACAGTTTTCAAAAGGTGCTTTTGGCGGAATAGGCGGCCAGGTTAGGCGTAATTGTTTTTATGCAACAGGTCTTCCCGGCTGGGTCAGGGCGCAGAGAGGAATGCAGGCATTTGGCGGTTTTAATAGTTCTTTGCCCAAGGAAGATCAATTGTCAGCCCTTAAGAGTCAAGAGGAGTATCTTAAAGGGCAACTCGATGCGGTACAGGCGCTAGTCAAGAATCTAGAGGTAAAATAAGAAAGGAGACTATCAGATATGAGAGTTGGAGTCGTATTGGAAGATGATAATGGCGTTCATGGCAATGTATGTGCGCATTTCGGACAATGCAGGTATTTTTTCTTGGCTGATATTGATAAGGACAAAAAAAATATTACCAGTACTCGCATTGTGCCGAATACCGCAGTGCATGGCGGAGGCGGTTGTATTGCAGTGGATGAGATATTAAAGTACGAAGTTACCCACGTGATAGCCGGAGGCATGGGAATGGGTGCCCAGCAGAAATTCGCTCAAGCAGGCGTTCAGGTATTCGGTTATTCCGGTAATGTGCAAAAAGCGCTCGATGATTTTATGAATAATACCTTGGGTGGTTTGAGTGCGTGTAAGGAACATGGACAAGATGGCAGCTGTCTTTAAGAAGGAAGGTGTTAAAATGAAAGTATGTATTACGTCAGAAGGTAAAAATTTGGATTCTAAGGTAGATCCGCGGTTTGGCCGGTGTCAGAATTTCATCTTTTTTGACACGGATACCGGAAAGTTTGATGTGTACGAGAATAACAATGCGCAGTTGCAAGGAGGGGCGGGAATACAATC
>JBFZAB010000158.1:0-2515 GCA_041309285.1 Candidatus Omnitrophota bacterium | reverse complement strand
AAAGGTACGACAGTTAAAATTATCCTGCCAATTAAAGAAGGGGAGGTGGCTTGATGAAAAGAATAATCATAGTCGACGATGAAGAGGATTTTTGTTTCTTTATGAAGAAAAATCTGGAGGCAACCAAGAATTTTGAAGTGCATATATGCACCGACAGTAACCAGGCGGTAAACCATATAAAAGAAATCAGGCCGAACCTGATACTTCTGGATATTCTTATGCCGGGAATCAGCGGGCCGGATATAGCCCAGGAACTTAAGGAAGACGAATCGACGCAGGATATCCCGGTTGTTTTTCTGACTGCTGTTATTACCGAGGCAGAGGCAAGAGAAAATAAGAATGTTATCGGAGGGCACTACTTTGTTCCCAAGCCCGTTAAGGTTAAGGAACTCATCGAGATAATTAATAAAATATGCTAGGATATAAGCAAATCAAATAGGGGGCAAGTCTTAAGGAGGACAAAAATGAGCGGTATTTTTGGTGTGGTTTCGAGGAATAATTGTAATCAGTTGCTTTTTTATGGCACGGATTATCATTCGCACATGGGTACGGAATATGGAGGGCTTGCGGTTCTGGGAGATAAATTTAGCCGCCACATCCACAATATCAGCCAGAGCCAGTTTAAATCTAAGTTCCACGAAGAATACAAACATTTAAACGGAACAAAAGGCATAGGGGTTATCAGTGATTTTGACGAGCAGCCGATATACCTCAATTCTAAATTCGGACCGTTCTGCATAGTTACTGCGGGGTTAATAGAGAACAAAGAAGAACTTGCGCGCTATCTTCTTAATAAAGGTATTTCCTTCAGCGAAGTGAGCAGCGATGTGGTAAACGTTACCGAACTTATAGGTAAACTTATAATCGAAGGAGAGAGCTTAGTTGACGGCATAGAAAAAATGTTCGACATAATAGAAGGTTCGTGTTCGCTCCTTTTATTGAACAAAGACGGTATCTATGCAGCCCGGGATAGGTTAGGTTATACCCCCCTGGTTTTAGGCAGAAAGGACAACGATTGGGGAGTGACTACTGAAAGTGCGGCTTTTACAAATTTGGGTTTTGAGGTAATTAAATATCTTGCCCCCAGAGAGATAGTACTTATAAGTGAAGAGGGGTTGGTTGAAAGAGAGCCCGGAGAAACAGCAAGTCAGGTCTGTTCGTTCCTTTGGATATATACCGGTTTCCCTGCCTCAAGTTATGAAGGTATTAACGTAGAGGTTGTGAGAGAGCGATGTGGCAGGTTTTTGGCGAAGAGAGACAAAGATATAGAAGTGGACGTGGTTTCGGGTGTTCCGGATTCGGGCATTGCCCATGCCCTGGGTTATGCCATGGAATCAGGGAAGCCTTTCAGGAGACCACTGGTTAAATATACGCCCGGTTACGGCAGGAGCTATACCCCTCCTTCGCAGGAGACGCGCGATTTAATAGCCATGATGAAATTAATAGCCATACGCGAGATAATAGAGGGGAACCGCATTGTGGTTTGTGAGGATTCCATTGTTCGCGGTACGCAGTTAAGGAATTTTACGGTGAGCAAACTCTGGGATTGCGGAGCTAAAGAAGTTCACGTAAGGCCGGCCTGTCCGCCGCTGATGTTTCCTTGCAAATTTTGTCTTTCTACCCGGAGCATAAGCGAGCTTGCCGCACGCAGGGCGATAAAAGCCCTGGAGGGAAAGGATATCGAGGACACTTCGGAATATATAGACCATAATTCCGCGAAATACAGGAAGATGGTGGACTGGATTGCCAGGGATCTCGAAGTTACTACCTTAAGATATCAGACCATAGAGGATATGATCAAGGCAATAGGTCTTCCCCGCGAAAAACTCTGCCTCTATTGCTGGACCGGCGAGTGTTTGAAATCCGGTAAGGATTTAAAGGAAAAGAAGGATTCGGAGAGAAAGATTAAGAAGTCTGTTGACCTTGGAAAGGCTTGAAACTTTTTAAGAATGAGAATTTGGGACCTTCCTCCGGGAAAATTATGCCGTGGACATCTGCTTGGTGAGCATAGAGAGCTTCATGCTATTTGGTCGGTGTTGACGAAAGGCAAAAAAGGATATTCCCATCATCCTGAAACCTTAAGGTGGAGAGGAAAGCTGAAAGCGCTCTATTTAAGGCACGATAAACTGATCAGAGAGATGGCGGCAAGGGGCTATAAACACAGAAGCAAACTCGTTACTATTTTTGCAATAGGCGATTCCAGACAGGCAGAATATATTGATTCAAAGAAGGAACAGGTAAAGATCTTACGTAGGAAAAAATGCGGGTGTAAGGTTTAATAAGGTTTTAAGAATATCAACTTAAGAGGAGAATTTTTAAATGAGAAGGTTTTTATTATATCTTTTTAGATGGCAGTTGAGTACTCCCATATTGTGGCTCGTAGTAAGGAGACTCGGGGCTGGCCTTTGGTCGACGGTTCTGGCAAATCTTATAGGAGGTGCCATCTTTTTCTGGGTGGACAAGTTTATTTTTACCAGCTATGCCGTCGAAGTCTGGCATTTTAAAGATAAAGGAA
>JBFZAB010000157.1:0-3318 GCA_041309285.1 Candidatus Omnitrophota bacterium | reverse complement strand
TAAAGATACTCTCTTTATGCCCGAGTTTTTCCCACATTTCTTCGGACATATGCGGAACAAATGGCGCAAGCAACCTGACCACTGCCTCAATTGCTTCTTTTATCTCTGGTTTCTCTACTCTGGTCTCTGGTTTCTGGGCATATATCTCATTTACCAGCTCCATTATCGCGGCAATCGCGGTATTAAATTGGAAACTGTTTTCAATATCTTCGGTAGCTTTCTTTATCGTCTGATGAATTTTTCTCTTTAAATCTAAAACCGAGCTGTCTTCTGGTTTCTGTACTCTGGTCTCTGGTTTACCAAGCCCGCTTCGTTTTACCGGGGCGGGCTGTTGTTCCTCCACCATCCTCCACACCCTGTTCAAAAATCTCCATGTGCCTTCTATCCCGCGCTCGTTCCAATCGATCTCTGCTTCAGGCGGTGCAGCAAAAAGCATGGCCAGTCTCAGGGTATCCGCACCGTAGTCTTTAATAATTTCGTCGGGGTCAACGATGTTGCCTCTCGACTTAGACATTACCTCGCCGTCTTTTAAAACCATACCCTGAGTAAGAAGATGCCGGAACGGTTCTTTAAAATCAACCAGCCCCAGATCTTTAAAAAATTTGGTAAAAAAACGGGAATATAGCAAATGCAGGACCGCGTGCTCTATCCCTCCGATATACTGATCAACCGGCATCCAATAAGATATATCTTTTTTATCAAAAATTTCTCCTTTATTCTTTGGGCTGCAAAATCTTAAAAAATACCAGGAAGAATCAAAAAACGTCGCCATAGTATCGGTTTCGCGCCTGGCTTTAGTCTTACACTTCGGGCATTTTGTCTCAACGAATTCTTTCACCCGGGAAAGAGGACTTCCTCCTTTACCGGTAATTTCTACATTTTCGGAAAGCAGAATCGGTAAATCCACTTCGGGGACAGCTACCGTCCCACACTTATCGCAATAAATAACCGGAATGGGTGTTCCCCAATAGCGCTGGCGGGAAATCAACCAGTCACGCAGGCGCCATTTCTCTTCTTTTTTACCTATGCCGATTTCTTCCATCCACACAGCGATTTTTTCTTTGGCCACTGTATTCGGTAAACCGTCAAATTGTCCGGAATTTACCTGAATCCCTTCTGCCTCATACGCTTCAGTTAATTCTTCTGGTTTCTGGTTTCTGGCACTTCGACTTTGCTCAGTGTCAGTCCCGAGCGCAGTCGAGGGACTGGTTTCTGGTTTCTCTATGACGATCTTCATAGGTAACCCGTGTTCCTTGGCAAAGAGAAAATCCCTCTGATCATGTGTAGGAACGGCCATAATTGCACCTGTACCATATTCCATTAAAACATAATCGGCAATCCAGATAGGAACCTCTTCATTATTTACCGGATTAATTGCTTTAACTCCTTTTAACTCTATACCGGTTTTTGTTTTCGCTACGTCTTCCCTCTGTAATCTGGTTTCTTTTTTCACAATTTCTATATATTTCTCCACATCTTCGATATTTGATATTTGCTGTTTAATTTTTGATATCATCGGGTGTTCGGGGGCTAATACTATGTATGTTGCACCGAATATGGTATCAGCGCGTGTAGTAAAAACCGGAATAACTTCACCCGTCGTCTTTTCTCGAAAATAAATCTCCGCTCCTACGCTCTTGCCTAGCCAATTTTCTTGCATGGCAACTACGCGTTCGGGCCAATGTTTTAATTCTTTTAAATCTTCCAATAAGCATTCTTGATATTCGGTAATCTTTAAATACCACTTTTCTAGATCTTTTTTCTCGACGGCTGTTGCACAGCGCCAGCATCCGCCATTTATCACTTCTTCGTTTGCCAGGGTAGTCAGGCAGGAGGGACACCAGTTTACGCTAGAACTTTTTTTATAGGCAAGCCCGCGCTCAAACATTTTTAAGAATATCCATTGATTCCAGCGGTAGTAATCGGGAGAACAGGTAGAAATTTCTCTTTCCCAGTCGTAGGAAAATCCCATTTTCTTCAACTCCTGGCGCATCCAATCAATACATTTATAGGTCCAGGTAGCGGGGCTAGTTTTATTTTTTATTGCCGCATTCTCCGCCGGCTGGCCAAAGGCATCAAAACCCATGGGGTGCAGCACATTAAACCCCTGCATCATCTTAAAGCGGGCAACCACATCTCCGATAGTGTAATTGCGTACATGCCCCATGTGGATACGGCCGGAAGGGTAGGGAAACATTTCCAGACAATAATATTTAGGGCGGACGGAATCGGATGGGGTATTAAAAAGGCGCACCTTGCGCCAATATTCCTGCCACTTGATTTCGATTTCTTTAAAGGGATAACCGGAAGGCATAGTTTACCTCGTTTGGTAAATTTTAAGTAACGGGCGGAACAATAAAGCTTAAATCCATCCAGCACTAATTTCTCGCAGATGTAATACATAAGCAGAAAATTGGTGCTGGATAAACTCAGCCTTACAACTTATGTCGCCATTACTCCATAAGTTGTGGCTTCGTTTAGATTATAACAGAAGGTAGACGGGATTAAAAGCAGAAACTAAAGCAGTTTTTTAAATACTATGCAGGATCAGAAAGAAAAATTGTTAATTTAGTTTTTCTCTCAATCCCTGCATATAGCGGTTGAGGTATTCTTTGTTTTGCGCCGAAACTCCTTCAAAACTCACCCCTAATTCATAAAAATTACTTCCCAGTTCATTGTGCCAGACAACTTTCCCGTTCAAAGCCAAGGGCTGGGATTCACAGGGTAATTCAATTAAGACAGGAGTTTTCTCGGGAATAAGTTCTTTGGCCAGAAACCTTATTCCTTTTTCGCTTACATCATTAAAGAAGGCGTGAAACCTTGCCGGGCTATTTTCTTTGCAGTATTTCATCAGGTAATTTATCCTTAAACGCGGGGCTTGTCTTTTATCCTCAAATTTATTTTGCATTTTACCCTCCTCGTTTAAAACCTTTTTTAAAAGGCTAAATTTTCTTGAGAAAAAAAATCCCTTGTTTCTTCTTCTCTTCCTTCTCTATTTTCTATAATAATTATAGCACATATTTGCCTGTTTGTCAAGGGGTAGATGGTTCCTCCCTAGGTGGAAATAAAGACAGTGTTTTATCTTTCACATCTTGCTTTAAAGGCATGGTCTCAATAATGTTTTTTACTCTACTAATCGAATCTCTGGTAGTCAAATCTTGAGCAAGAGCATATAACAGAATAGAGATGTTTCTTTCCACTCTCTCTGCCCGCGAATCTTTCAAAAGTATGTAATTTCCTAAAATTATGTACACACTGGCCATAGCAAATTCTCTATCCTGGAGGCTTAGCTTTTTCCCCTGGAAATACTTCTGAGTC
>JBFZAB010000156.1:0-8339 GCA_041309285.1 Candidatus Omnitrophota bacterium | reverse complement strand
GTCTGGGAATCATTCGCCTTTAGGGATACAGTTTCCTGGCGCGTCCTATCGGAAGCGATCTTTGAAGCGGCTCCCGATTGTTTAATTGCGGGGGTAGATATTCTGATTTCCGGCGGCCTATTCACGCTTAAAGCCCAGGACTTATTATTTTCTCTGGGCGTTTCTTTACTGGAAGTTTTTTCGCGCAAGGATGTTGGCTTTACTTTCGCTGCCGGATTAATCTTTAAAATTTTTGATTTGTTAAACAATCCCCTGAGTGAAGAAGAACTTCTTTTTGCTATATCTATCAGAGTGAAAACGTAGGGCGAAATAAGGAATTCAGTGGCAAGGGTTACAGACAATAAACCAAACGTTACAAGTATTATTGACGCACCGAGCTTTCCAAAATAGCGTATCAGGAACACGGAAATCAGATGCCCTATTATGCCTCCCTGTCTAAACTTTAACGTTTCATCCGAATTGGTAAGGAAAAACAGCGAAGATATTACAAATGCCAGGACAAGGCTGCTGAAGGCTTTGAGAATAAAATTTGCCGGCGGTTTTCCTATTATTTTTGTTACTGCCCACGGCAAAATAAAAAGCGGAAGCACAAAACTTGTGCATCCGAAGAGAAAAAACATTATACCCGAGAGGTACGCTCCGAATATGCGTATAAAATTATGGGGGGGTGAATTGGAAAGGGAACTATAAATCTTCAGGTCTTCGGGCGCATAAGAAATAAGACTCAAAAATATTATTACGCCTAAAGCAAAAAGGACAATGCCTATTATCTCGTTCCATCTTTCATTACGCATAAATATAACCGCAAAACAAAAAACCCAAGAACCTTATAGATAATGCCTATTTCTTTAATTACACGCTTTCTTATTTTGCCTGTTTTATGCTTAAATTTATCCTGTTTTGTTCGTCAATACCTATGACTTTAACTTTTACTTCCTGCCCTATCTTGACAACTTCGTCAGCGCTTTTAACGTATTTAGAGTCTAACTCTGAGACATGAATAAGGCCTTCCTTGCCCGGCACAAGTTCGCAGAATGCGCCAAAGTTAAGGATACGCGTAAATTTACCCGTATATACCTCACCTACCTTAGCATCCTGAGTAATTAGCCTGATCATATTCAGCGCGGACTGCACTGCCGCTTCATCTACGCTCGATATCGAAACAATGTTATCATCGCTGATATCTATATCGGCACCTGTTTCCTCTATAATGCGGCGGATATTCTTTCCTCCCGGACCTATAATTTGGGAAATTTTTTCCTGCTCAACCTTGATAGCGGTTATCTTGGGAGCATAGTTTGATACTTTTTCTCTTGGCATAGCAATAACCTCGCGTATTTTATCCAGAATGAAAAAGCGTGCGGGTTTTGCCTGCGACAAAATTCTGGTAATTAAATCTATATCTATGCCCGAAATTTTTAAATCCATCTGAATCGCGGTTATCCCGGTATCTGTTCCGGTAACCTTAAAATCCATATCGCCAAAATGATCTTCCAGGCCTGCAATATCCGTAAGTACGGACGCCTCGCTTCCTTCCTTGATAAGGCCCATGGCTATTCCACCCACCGCTTTCTTAATGGGTACTCCCGCATCCATCAGGGAAAGACTTGCGCTGCATACGGTAGCCATGCTCGATGAACCATTTGATTCCAATATATCAGAGACAACCCTGACGGTATAGGGAAATTCTTCTGGCCCGGGCATAACGGTTACCAGCGCCCTCTCCGCCAGCGCACCATGGCCTATTTCTCTGCGGCCAGGACCCCTGATCGGCTTAATCTCGCCAACGCTGAAAGGAGGAAAATTATAGTGCAGCATAAACTTTTTGTAAGATTTACCTTCCAGGGCATCTATGGTTTGTTCATCGGCGCTCGTGCCTAATGTCGTTACGGCCAAACTTTGAGTCTGCCCGCGCGTAAAAAGACTGGAACCGTGGGTGCGGGGAAAAATTCCTACCTCGCAGGTTATTTCGCGGATATCGGTAAAACTTCTACCGTCTATACGTTTTTTACTCTGCAAGATTCTTTTCCTTACTTCTTCTTTTTCGACCGCATCCAGTCCATTGCGTATCTCTGCCTCATCATAACCCGACTCCGGTCCGGACAGATTCTTTATTAATTCTTTTACCAGGACCTCCATCGCATCCAGGCGTTGTTCCCTTTGAGTAAGCTGATTTATATCCGAAAGCCTGGCTATACTATACTGTTTTATTGAGTCCAGAAGCTTAGGTTCTATTTTAGCCAAAACTACTTCGGTTTTATTTTTTCCGCAAGCCTCTCTTAACTTATTTTCTAAAAGAATAATCTTTGCGATATAGGGCATGGCAAAAGCTATTGCCTCTTTTATAACTTCTTCAGAAACTTCTTTGGACGAACCTTCAAGCATTACTATTCCGTCCTTATTACCTACTACAACAAGGTCGATATCCGATGCGTCTAATTCGCTATAAGCAGGATTGACTATGAATTCGCCGTTTATTCGGCCTACACGGACAGCACCTACGGGAAAATTGAAAGGAATTTCCGATATATGAAGAGCACAGGATGCCCCTATTATGGCCAGGATATCCGGATCGTTTTTACCGTCGCTGGAAATAACCATCGCTACTATCTGGAGTGCGTTACGCATATTGTCCGGAAAAAGCGGCCTTATGGGACGGTCTACGAGTCTCGCGGTAAGAATTTCTTTTTCCGACGGCCTTCCCTCGCGCTTAAAGAAGCCTCCGGGAATCTTTCCGGCAGCATAGGTTCTCTCCTGATATTCCACGGTAAGAGGAAGAAAATTTTCTCCTTCTCTTATTTCTTTAGACATAACCGCCGTAACAAGAACCATCGTATCCCCGTAACGTACGGTAACCGCCCCGTCAGCCTGTTTGGCCATTTTTCCGGTTTCTATAATCAGACGTTCCTTGCCTATAACCTCTTCAACTGAATATTGCTTCATAATAAATATGCCTCTTTCTTAAACAACCCCTGAATTGGTTACTTACGGATATCGAGAAGTTCGATTATTTTGCCGTAGCGTTCGGGGCTGCGTTTTTTTAAATAGTCCAGAAGTCTTCTCCTTCTTCCTACCATCTTCAGAAGACCTCTGCGGGAGTTATGATCTTTATTATGGGATTTCAGGTGTTCGGATAAGAGATTAAGCCGTTCAGAAAGAAGCGCAATTTGCACTTCGCAGGAACCCGTATCCTTTTCATGGGCTCGAAAACCGGACATTATCTTCTTTTTTTTATCACAAAGCAGTGCCAATTTGTTTTTCACCTCCTTTAACAAAAAATCCAATGATGAATCATCTTTACATTATGGCATATATGATATACGATTTCGCCCATAATGTCAAATCAATTTAACCCTTAAATTTTACTTGACTATAAATTATCTCTGTGGGAGAATTTTTCAACACAGAAAAAATGTGACCTCATATCTACTATTATAGTGCAACGGGTAAAGAAAGGAGGATATATGGCAGTTTCAAAAAAAATCGTTTCATATCTTAAAAAAAATAAGGTTGCTTATAAAACATTGAAGCATGAAGTTGCCTACACGGCTCAGGAAATAGCTGCAGTACAACACGTCTCGGGTAAGGTCGTTGCTAAAAGCGTCCTTATAAAAACCGACAGGAAAGACAAGAACTTTATCCTTGCGGTACTGCCGGCAACCCATCTTATAGATTTCAATAAATTAAAGAAAATCGCTAAGGTGAAGAAATTAACCCTGGCCAAGGAAGAAGATATGTCCAAGTTATTCCCCGATGTAGAGGCCGGCGCCATGGCCCCACTCGGTCCTTTGTACAACATACCCATATATATTGATAAAGCGCTTGGCTTGAGAGAGGATATAATTTTCAACGCCGGTACACATACCGATATGATAAAAATAAGATACAAGGATTTTGATAAATTAAACAAACCCACAACCGGAATATTCGGAAAACTTTCTTAAAAAAATTACTTTCCCTGGAAAAGCTAAAGAGACGTAATGCGGTTATGTTCCGTAAAGGCCAAGAAATCATAGCCGTGACTCCTGTACCACTTTATTACTTCTTCCCTGGTTGCGGTTCCTCCCTTTATATTGGTATGTATGTGCACGGAACCGCGTAACCAACTGCCTTCTTCAGGATACGTAAAATGTGCAATCTTGCCTTCTTTCACAAACACCGGCTGCGTCCAGGCCTTTTTCTTGTGTTTTAAATCCTTGAGTTCGGCCCTTACATAAACATCTCCCGGCTTTATATGATAAGTAGCTTCCCTTCCAAAACTTACCTGCAAATTTTTTCTGTTATATCCGATAAACTTAACCTGATAATCACAAGGCATTGTTAGATTGACACGATTATTGGAAAGCGAGATATTATTAACCAGCGGACCGGTAGTTGCATAAAAAGCACCTTCCCTTAAAGCGCATAAAATCGCCTGATGGCTTTTATCTTTTGCCTTAGCCATTATCCAGGCACGACCGGCATCGCGTTTCAAGTCGTGCATATCGTCAGAAGAAAAACCCCATATTTTTGTGTACGGCCGTACAGAAAGCATAAAATCCCACCGGCGCGTAGTCTCGGGCCAGGGTATTTTATTCGGGCTATATATCTCCATTCCCAGGTAATCTTTTAATTTAAGCAGTTTGCGCCGTCCGTAGGGCTTGAGCAGGTAGCTGGGGTGAGCCAGGATAGCCAAGCCGTTCTGTCTGTTTATCTGGTCTATTGCCCCCTGAAGGCTGGATTTTCTATTGACAGGGGAATTTAGATTCAGCGCAATTATGTCTTTTCCGCGGCAGGTTATTTCCGCGCAACCGGGAAGGACCGTTATTTTATCGGAAATTTCTTTTTTTTCGCAGGGAGAAACGCGCATTGCCTTTCTGCCCCAGTTAATGAAGAAGAATAACGACATGAATTTTCCTTTTGTTGACCTGTAATTTATAACTTCAAGCTTTAAAATAAAACCACAACTGTCGTAAGCAGTCTCCGGAGACCCGCGGGATCCAAGCTGGATATGACTCTTCTAAGGCAACGTCCCGCTGTGCCCTTCACCCACTCCGCCAAGGCGGGATGAAACCCTGGTAACGGGGTTAGTAAACACCGTTCGACACAGTTAACCAAGACAAAGGATAATTATCGGGGACTTGTCTTCAGAATTTCGCTTAGAGATAACCGTCCCGCCAAGGACAGGACGGAGCTTTATTTAAACTTGCGGACAATGATGGTAGCATTATGCACGCCAAATCCAAGTGAATTAGACAAGGAAACATTAACTGTTTTCTCGCGGGATTTGTTGGGTACATAATCCAAATCACACTCAGGATCCGGAAATTCATAGTTGATCGTCGGAGGTATTACATCATGCACGGTTGTCAAAACCGCAACAATAAATTCTACGGCACCCGATGCACCCAACAGATGTCCCGTCATTGACTTTGTGGAACTGGCAGGGATTTTCTTTGCGTACTCGCCAAAAGTAATCTTTATAGCCATAGTTTCTACTTTATCGTTAAGCTGCGTAGAGGTACCATGGGCATTTATATAGCTTACGTCCTGGGGTTTTATCTGGGCATCTTTTATGGCCATCAGCATCGCTTCCGAAGCACCTCTTCCGTCGGGATCCGGGGCAGTCATATGGTAGGCATCGTCGCTTAAACCGTATCCTGCAACCTCCGCATAAATCTTTGCATTGCGACTCAACGCATGCTCCAGTTCTTCCAGAACCACAATGCCGGAACCTTCGCCCATGACAAAACCTTCTCTTTTCAAATCAAACGGCCGGGAGGCTTTTTCCGGATTATTATTATACTGCGTAGCCAGGGCACGCAACGAACAAAATCCTCCCACACCTAAGGGCGTAATACAGCTTTCCGCTCCTCCGGCAAACATAACGTCAGCCTGTCCTCTCTGAATAATTTTAAAGGCATCTCCGATTGCATGTGTACCCGAAGCGCAGGCAGTAGCCACGCATGAATTAGGGCCTTTGAGTCCAAGCGATATGGCTACATATCCCGGAGCCATATTTACAATCATCATAGGAATTAAAAACGGAGAAACTCTGCTTGGACCTTTCTCGAGCAAAATTGTGTGTTGATCTTCAATAGTCTTAAGCCCGCCTATACCTGAACCTATTAATACTCCTATGCGGGATAGATCTTCTTTATCGAGCAGTAAATTCGAGTCAGCCAATGCATCTTTTGCCGCCACAACCGCAAGCTGCGTGAAACGGTCAAGTCGCCTGACTTCTTTTGGACTAATATAGTCAAAGGGCGAAAAATTCCTGATCTCAGCCGCTATATGGCAGTCAAATTTACTCACATCAAAAGTGGTTATATTACCTACTCCGCTTCTCCCATTCTTCAAAGATTCCCAATAATCTCTGATGGTCGAACCCACTGGAGAAACCACTCCCATACCGGTAACTACAATTCTGCGTTTTTCCATTATATTTATAGCTTTCTTTGAATACCGATAGCCTCGGATTAAGTTGGTTTTACCTTACAAATATCAACGTTAATCCGTGGTTTGCTTATCTGCGTTAATCCGTGGTTGCAAGAACAAGCCCGCCTGAATACGTCCGGGCGGGCAAAATTAACTAAAATTAAACAGGCATCTATTTCTGCGTTTTAGCTTTTTCTTCTATGTATTTTATAGCATCCCCAACGGTTCGCATTTTCTCTGCATCTTCGTCGGAAATTTCAACCCCAAACTCTTCTTCAAGAGCCATAACCAGCTCAACCGTATCGAGAGAATCTGCTCCTAAATCATCGATAAAGGAAGAGGCATCCTTAACCTCTTCTTTTTTAACTCCCAATTGTTCCGCAATTATAGATTTAACCTTTTCTACAACCTCCATGTCTTTCCTCCTCCTTTAATGATGACATAATTCACGAAGGCGTAAGCCCGACGTAAATTATATGTCAGAATTACATAACCATCCCGCCATCAACAACTATTACCTGCCCCGTTATATATCCCGCCGCCTCTGATACCAGGAATAAGCTTGCATTGGCCACGTCGCCCGGGCTGCCGAATCTTCCCGCCGGAATTTGCCCCAACATCCGCTCTTTTATTTCCGGAGACAACTTATCCGTCATTTCGGTCTGTATGAACCCGGGGGCAACAGCATTCACGGTAATATTTCTTGCAGCAAGCTCTCTTGCTACGGACTTGGTCAGCCCGATTATGCCCGCTTTCGAAGCAGCATAATTAGACTGTCCCGCATTACCTATTAATCCGATTATAGAGGCAATATTTACAATCCTACCCTGCCTCTGCTTAAGCATTACCTTAGAAACCGCTTTGGTACAGTTGAATGTCCCCTTTAGATTTACGGCAATCACTTTATCCCAATCAGCCTCATCTAATCTCAATAAGAGGGCATCCTTGGTTATTCCAGCGTTGTTGACTAGTATATCGATTTTGCCTAAATTGTCAAGGACATTTCTTGTCATTTCTTCAGCCTGGGAAAGGCTTGTTACATCAACCTTAAAGACTAACACAGAGCTACCCAAATCATCCAATTCCTTCTTTGCCTTGGCAAGCTCTTCTTCGTTGACATCACAAATGGCAATTTTTGCGCCCTGACGGGCAAAAAGAAGGGCTATTTCTTTTCCTATTCCCCTTGCTCCTCCGGTAATTATAGCCACCTTATCTTTTAATAACATATCCAGCCTCCATCTCTTAAAACTAAAAACTTACTCACAATATTATAAATACGCCTATTATATTGTCAAGGGTATTCAATCAGGTCGCGGAAACCTTTTCCAGAAATACCTTTATGTCCTGGGCTATCTCAATATTATATACATCCAGTAAACCATCAATGCGGTGAATGAGCCCCGAAATAACCTTACCCGGTCCGAGTTCCAGAAATGCGGTAATACCGGAATCCGCAATCAGGCGAACGGAATCTTCCCATCGCGTAGCGTGATTTATCTGATTAACAAGATTAGTGCGTATTTCATCTATGTTATTTTCAAAACAGGCAGTAAAGTTGCTTACAACGGGAATCCGCGGGACTTTCACCTCTATTTTATTCAGCTCAAGCATGAGTTTTTTGCTTGCATTATTCATTAGTGAAGAATGAAATGCACCGCTAACATCGAGTCCGATAAGCTTCCTGGCTCCCTTTTCCTTGGCCAATTTTACAAAAGAAGATATTGAATCAACTTTGCCCGACACAACAATCTGACCCGGACAATTAAGGTTGGCAATTTCACAACGCGTCTCATTGCAAAGCCGATCAATCTCTTCTCGGGCAAGCCCTAACACGGAAACCATCTGCCCGGGATTTTCCTTTGCTTCTTCCTCCATAAGCTCGCCTCTTTTTCTGACCAACATTACTGCATCCTCAAAACTCA
>JBFZAB010000155.1:0-3267 GCA_041309285.1 Candidatus Omnitrophota bacterium | reverse complement strand
GCTCCATTTGCTCGCCTCCCCTAAAACAACTTCACAATATAAATCCCGGAATAATACAGTCCAATAAGAATAAAAATCACTCCAGTGATCCGGCGGGTATAGTACTCAAGTGCCGTAATTTTATGAAACCAGTGGCTCAACGAAGTAACACCCAAAGCGATCGCAATAGCGAATATCAAGACCGGAAGCCCTGTCCCTACGCCATAAATAAAAGGCAACAAGGTTCCCGCTTTACTGTTCAGCGCCAGGGGAATAAGACTGCCGAAAAATAACGCCGCTGAAACCGGACAAAACGCCAAAGCGAATATAAGACCCAGAAAAAAAGCCCCCGGCGCGCCGGACTTCACCAGCTTATTGTGATGCTTCTGAGAGAATACCACCCCGGGCAATCGTATCGTGATGACTTCCAGCAAAAATAATCCCGTGACAATTAAAAGAGGCCCTAAAACCTTAACCATGTATTTTTGCAAAAACTGCGCCACCTGCGGCACGCTTAAAAGAGAACTGATAATAATCCAACCGAGAACAGCATAAGCGACCATCCTTCCTAGCGTATAGGCGAGCCCTGAAATAAACACCATAAATGGGTGAGCAATCTTCTTTGAAAGAAACGACACCGCCGCTATGTTTGTTGCCAGCGGACAAGGACTGATTGACGTCAATATCCCCAGCCATAAAGCCGAACCAAAAGCAATTAATAGCTCCATCATTGCGCATCCTTCATAAAACCGTTTATCTCATTAGTCAGGTAATCAACAAATTTTTGTTTATTCCGGGCAAGCTCCCAGATCTTATCAATATTTTTTTATTTAACTTCCTTTCCGTATTTAACCATCGAAATAATGAGCGACTTGGTGTACAGCTTATAGTCGTTCACGAAATGCTCATTTCCCCGATCCTCCACATTCACAGCCTTAAACTCAAGCTTGCCTGCAGCGAGAGGATCCTTAAAATTTGTCTCAATAGCTTCCCTAGAGTAATTTTCCATCAAATTACAGGTATAACAACGGAATGATCCGTGGAAATAATACGCCATGATTTTCGCTGAGCTGCTATCTGCCGCAAAGACTGCTGAGGCGCTAATAACCGCAACAGCCACCAGAATTACGAGAAGAAGTTTCTTCACTTTTACCTCCTGAAGTTTTATTAGCCGCTTTTTCAATAATTTCCTAGCAATCCAACATAAGCACGGGGCGCTATTTCGATAAAATCTTTTTAATCTCATCTTTGCTCAATACTTTTCCAGCCGAAACCACAGTGCCGTCAACCGCAAGACCCGGCGTAATCATCAGACCGTATTCGGTGATCTTATCGATATCCGTCACCTTGCCGATTTCAGCCTGAATGCTTAATTCTTTTACCGCCGCCTCAGCATTAACGGTAAGCTGTTTGCATTTGGAGCAACCTACTCCTAAAATCTCAATTTTCATTTTAAGCCTCCGTTTATTTTTACTGCCGAAACTTTTACACTCACGATTACCTTAGCAGCGGCCTCAAGATTATCAAACATGGCGTCTAGTGGATAGCTGGTTTCGTTTATGACCTTTATGTCCTGAAATCCGGCCTCTTTAATAAAACTCAAATATTCATCTTTTTTAATTGCTCCGGCAAGACATCCCACATATGCCTCAACAGAATCCTTGATTTCTTGAGGCAAATCTTTTACCAACACCAAATCCGAGACCATCAATCGGCCTCCTGCCTTCAAAACCCGATGTGCCTCTTTAAATACCATTTCCTTATCAGGCGACAGATTAATAACACAGTTTGATATGATCACATCGATTGAATTGTCTTCTATCGGTAATTGCTCAATCTCGCCCAAACGAAACTCCACATTCAAATATCCGCCTTTCTTGGCGTTTTCTTCCGCCTTGGCGAGCATTTCCGGCGTCATGTCAACGCCAATAACCCTGCCGGTTTTACCGACTCGTTGTGCTGATAGGAATGCGTCAAATCCCGCCCCGCTTCCCAAATCAAGCACAACATCGCCTTCTTTTAACGATGCAAGAGCTACCGGATTACCACACCCAAAACCTAAATTCGCCCCCTCAGGAACAGCGTTCATTTCAGAATCGCTGTATCCGATCTTCTTACTTATGTCTTTCGCTTGGTTGATACCTCCGCAACAAGAACTCGCAGAGCAACAGGAGGTTTTCTGTGTTACTGCTTTAGCATAACCATCCCTAACGATCTTTTTAATTTCTTTCGATTTCTCATTCATACTTATCCTATATCCATTCCCGCTTCATTCTTGAAGCGTTTTCTCTGTCAATTTGCTTCTTAATCACCTCTTTGATAAAATCCAATGCCCTATCCTTATCTCGATCGATCACGATCTGCTCAACCCTAAGTAAATCCTCCTCGCTGAGATTAACCGTTTTCTTGATCATCATTTAACTATCGCCCCAAAAATCATTCCGCTTATAGTCGCCATGATGACAACTAAAGATACATATACAACTGTTTTCTTAGTGCCAATAACGCGCCGAATAACCAGCATGCTGGGCAAACTTAGCGCAGGTCCGGCCAAAAGAAGTGCAAGCGCAGGTCCCTTACCCATGCCTGATCCGATTAAACCCTGCAAAATAGGCACCTCGGTAAGCGTAGCGAAATACATAAACGCCGCTACAATCGAAGAAATGAAATTCGCCCGAAAAGAATTGCCACCGACCAGCAGCTCAACCCAGCGTGAAGGAATAATGCCCTCATGACCAACCCTGCCCAAAAGGAATCCGGATACCAAAACGCCACCTAAAAGAAGCGGCAGTATCTGAAGCGCAAAACCCCATGTCGCCCCAGTCCATTCCTTCAGTTCATCCTTTTTAAACCAGCTAAAAAGAGCGAATCCTAAAACCATCAAGAAAAATCCGGTGATCCACCATTTTGAAGCGAAGATCAAACTCCAAATCCCTGTGTCTCCCGCTAAAGGCCTGCCCCAGTTGGCGAAAACAAGTATTGCGACCATAGAGAAGAAATAAACAATATCTTTCCAGAGCGGCCGGGATGCTTTAACCTCGCCAAATTGTAGATCACCGTTTGCGTGACGGGCACGCTCTTCTTTAAGGAAAATTAAATGCATGAGCAAACCTATAACAACACTAAAAACCACCGCTCCTATGGCTCTGGCCAATCCTAACTGCCAACCAAGAATGCGGGCTGTCAAAATTATTGCTAAAACATTTATGGCAGGCCCTGAATACAGGAATGCGATTGCGGGTCCAAGTCCGGCTCCTCTTTTATAAATCCCCGAGAACAAAGGAAGGA
>JBFZAB010000154.1:0-8183 GCA_041309285.1 Candidatus Omnitrophota bacterium | reverse complement strand
CAGTTAAATACCAGCCTATAACCCGAATCTGATATATTTTTCTCCTCGGCAAGTTTCTTGGCTACCAATACCAGCTTTCCGACTAAAGCGGAGTTACTTTCTTTAAGCTCAGAAACCCGCTCAATGTGTTTCTTAGGGATAATGATTATATGTACCGGAGCTTGGGGATTAATATCGTTAAAGGCAACAACTTCCTCATCGCTATAAATAATACCGGCGGGAATCTCCTTATTTATAATCTTACAAAAAATACAAGCGTTGTCCATGTGTCCCCCTTTAGTCTAAGGGAATAATTTCTGCTTCTAATTTTCCTAAGTCGAGCACCGCTACCGTTGCTCGACCGGTAAGCCAGCCACCGGCTTCTCCTGGGTTAATAAAAAGCGTCTTACCTTCTCTTCTTATTTCCGGATTATGGGTATGGGCGTAAATTACTACCGAGGGGTTTTTCTCGTTTACTAAATTACCAACCGCCGCTAAATCGTGAACTATCAATATATTTTTACCGGAATAGCTGAATAAATATGGGGCATCTTTGATCTTGTCTTTTGATTTCTCTTTCAAACCCTTCTTTTCTCCGTCGTTATTACCGAAAACCCCGACAAAATCAAAACCCATCTCAAAATATGAGGAAAGCGTAAAAGGGGCCACGTAATCTCCGGCATGAATAAAGAAATTGATTCCTTTTTTCTTAAACAGTTCCAGGGCCTTCCTTATATTGGCTATGTTATCATGGGTATCAGCTATAATGCCAATCTTCATATCTTCGTCCTTTAAGCTTTGTGCAATAACTTATTTAGCAAGACTTATCGCCTTCTTCACCGCTTCCCGGGGATTATTCACAGATATTATCTGGGGAGATATATCCCAGGTCTCTATACCTACGACCGGCTTATTGAGTTTCAGGGCAATGGAAATTTCCGAAAGCGTCCCGAACCCCTTTTCCTATGGCAATCAGACTATCGGAGGATTTAACTACTACAACGTCCCTCGCCTCTCCCATACCGGTTGCTATAGGAATATCAATATAGGGATTTGCAGAATTAATTGAGTCACCTGGAATAATTCCCACGGTTATACCGCCGCTACTTTTTGCTCCCTTGGCAGCATACTCCATAACCCCTCCCAGGCCACCACAAACTAGCACCGCGCCCTGTGCAGCAATTTCTCTGCCCATTTCCTCGGCAATCTTTGCCAGATGCTCATCAACATCCGAAACCCCGATAACTCCGATAAATAATTTTCTCCTGAGAATACGGTTCATACCTTAATGTATGGTACTGCCTACGGCAACATCTTTATCGGGAATAAGCACGGAAATACCTATATTATCATCCTGAGCAGCCAATACCATTCCCTGGCTTTCAACACCGCGGATAATGGCAGGCTCAAGATTACTTATAATAACTACCTTCTTATTAATAAGCTCCTCGAGGCTATAGGCCTTTTTAATCCCGGCAACAAGCTGCTTTGTCTCTGTCCCTGTATCAACTTTTAAGACATATAACTTATCGGCATCGGGATGGTCTTTTGCTTCCGTAATCCTGGCTATTTTGAGTTCCATTTTTTTGAAATCTTCAAAACTTATCATTTCTTCCTCCCAAAATTAGAATTTTTTACCCAAGGCATGTTGCTAAAATGCGGATTAGGACCTATCTTAATGCAATCCCATTAAATAAGAAGCTACATATCGGCTGATTTTTGCTTTGTCTTCATCCTTTATATCACTAAACACTATAGCAAAGGCATACCTTTTATTGCCTATTTCTTTTGTATGCTCCTCTGTTCTTATAACTATACCTTCGCAATCTATTCTGGAGGCTCCCTTTCCCGAGATATCAGGCAGCATCAAGGCAATCTTTAATTTTGTCATAATCGGAATAGGCTTATCCAAGTTACATAAAACCCCTCCCGAACTTATATTTACAGTATCGGTAACAAAATCGAAGGTATCTCCGAGTACTTTTACCGGAAGCGACTTATCTAGACGCGGATGCTTGCGGCGCTCAATGTTTCCACCTTGCATAATCTCTCCTTCCGGATTGCAAGCCGGATAATTTTTTGTTTCGAAGCCCCTTGGTGGGATCGGAACCCCGGCTCAAAAAACTATCAGGTTTACATTCATAGTTTTCTGGCGTCATGGTAAAATAAGCGGGCCTAGAGGGAATCGAACCCTCACATCAGGGTCCGGAACCCTGCACTCTATCCATTAAGCTATAGGCCCGGTTAAGACTATAACAAAAACCACGCACCATCACCTTTTACGGAGACAGATGCGTGGTTGGGTAAACGACATATTGGTATTTATAGATGTTACTTTTGGGTTTACTTAAAACTACTTTTCTGCCGCCTTTTCAAGCTTCTTACACTCTTCCTGCCAGCATTTCTTTCTGCAATAGTATTTACTGTTACGATAATACCAGCTCTTGCGCCTTAAAGCTTTATTACAAAAGACACAATTCTTAGGTTTGCCTGTAGCCTGTTTTTTTTGAGGAGCCGCAGCGGACTTCTCGGTTGTTTCCTTTTTCTCGTCTGCCATATTATTATCTCTCTCTGGTTAAAGTTTCCGACATATTTTTAACGCGTTTTACTAATTCCAGGGCTTTTTTCGCCGCGGAAGATTTCTGGCCAACTTTTTTTTCTTGAGGTTCGCCTCCTTTTGTAATATAGGTTATTCGAATATCAAATTTTAAAGTTGTCCCTGTTTGGTCATCTATTGTATTTATATCATACACCGCGCGATGGTCCGAGGTACCCGCAAAATCAGCCCAGACCTCATCCCAGAAATTTATAGGCATAAATTTGTGGGCAGTGAATATCCCGTCTTTTATATTGGATGATGTAATAACGAAATCCAAGTCGCGTAAGGCCTCATTAAGATAATAGTTTACAACTTCGCGCCTTGCATCTATATGCACCATCATCGGCAATGCGGATATGAAATCTAAGGATGATGTCTTTTTGTTTTTTGATTTTTTCTTCACTTCAGTGCTTTCTTTAAGCACTCTGGAACGCGAAAAAGATTTAGCCGAAGTCAGGGTAAAACTGTATACATCTCCTTCTTTTAATAGGACGTTTGAATCGACCCGTTTTATATCACAGGCTGATACATTTCCTTTTGCGCGGACAACCTGTATAGTCGCAACACTTCGTCCGTTTTTCAAGAGATTTAAGCTTGTACCTTCGGCTACACCGTCCGAGATACCAAGGTCAATAACCAGAAAATTATGAATACGGTTGATGGATAAAATTCTTGCTGCCAGCACATTTTCATCGCCAACCTTTTCCGATTGTGCGCCGGCAACTTTAGCCGCCAACATTACGATGAGAACAGTCTTAATCAAAAACTTTGTCATATTTAAATCCTTGGTTTGTTAAATTCTACAGGAAAATAAGGGAATTTTCAACAAAATTCACCTCTTTTTCTTGCATTAATTAATTCCCGTTATTTTAAAAATCATCAGGCAGCTATAAGAGCCCCGCTATTTAAAAATTGCGCCAGGTTAATCTTATAGCTCTGGTCTATATCGCTGAATTCCAGGCCTGCCTCGTAGCGCTCGGCATATGGGAGTTTTTTAATCCATGCGACTCTCGCCACTGCCTTGATGGGATCGGCATACCGCTTAAGCAGGAATTCCAATTTTAGCTCCGCACCCCTGGGTACAAACCTGCCCATATCCAAACACAATCCTCCCTCGCTTACATTCCTGGATAAAGAGTATTCCGAGCGCTTGTCTCCTTTACACTGGCACAAAACAGAGGTATTTAGCCTGAAGCGCGAAAATTTCCTTTGATTATCCTTATAATCTGCGAGCATAATAAACCTACCTTCTTTTATAAACCAGGTCGTGTTTTCTTACGCGCTCATCAATTTTTATGCCTACAGAATCTCCTATGCTGGCCTCCTGAACAGAATTGTTGTCGATTTGGATAGAAGTAATAACCTGCTCGAAGTTCGTCGTATGTCCTTTAAATTTTACGGTATCACCTACTTTAAGCGCCCCTCCGGTTAACTCTATCGCTACTGCACCGACCTTAGAGAAATAATCCGTAATTTTACCTATTTCCTGCCACCCCTCATCGGCCATTTTTTTCACCTCCCTTCCGCATTATTGACTGATGACGTTTACGAAAATTTCCCGTTCTCGAGGTCCATCAAACTCCGCAAAAAATATTCCTTGCCATTTTCCTAGAACTATTTCATTTCTGCTAATGAGAACAAAAAGAGTTGCGCCTACAAGGCTCGATTTTATATGAGCGTCGGAATTGCCCTCTGTATGGGTATAAGTGCCAAGGCTTAAGGGAGCAAGTTCATTAAGCCTGCTTAATATATCCTCGCTTACTGAAGGATCACAATTTTCGTTTATAAGTACACCTGCGGTAGTGTGGGGCACAAAGACAACACATATACCTTCGCTTATTTTGCTTTTAACTACGACCTTTTCGACTTCTCTTGTAATTTCAATTAACTCTGAACGCCTGCTTGATTTTATCTTGATTGTGTCCATAAAACGCTATATACACATTTTCTTTATTACCTTTGAAATCAACTCCAAAGGAACATTATTTTTCACCATAACCATGCCGATTTTTAAAGGTATAACCATGCGGTTTGTTTTACCCTTAAATTTTTTATCATAACTAATAGAATTTTTTATCCTGCTTGCATTAATACCTGAAATCCTGTGCGGTAGACCAATATTGCGTATCAAGTTCTCAAGTCTTGCTACCGTATTCGCCTCTGTAATACCGAGCTCTTTGCCTATATAAGAGGACGCAAGCATACCAAGGGCAATTGCCTCTCCATGGTTGTATCTCTTATTATAACCTGCCGCTGCCTCAATGCCATGCCCGATGGTATGACCGAAATTCAAAATGATCCTCAAATCGCGATTATCTTTTTCGTCTCTTTCAATAATCCCCGCCTTAATTCTGCTACACGCCTCGACTATATATTTCCAATCGAAAGTATTAATGTTTTTTTTGTTATTTTTACCCGAATATCTGTCTTCCAGGTACTCAAACAACTTTCTGTCTTTTATTACCCCATATTTAACAACCTCCGCAATTCCGTTGCGTATCTGGCGTAAGGGCAAAGTAGAGAATGCAGAAACGGCAGAAAAAACTAGGCGTGGCTGATAGAAACTGCCTATAAGATTTTTACCGCAAGGTAAGTCGATGGCAGTTTTACCGCCTATGGCAGAATCAACCTGGGCAAGGAGCGTAGTGGGAATATTTATGTATGGTATTCCGCGTTTATATACGGAAGAAACAAACCCGGTCAAATCACCTACCACTCCCCCGCCGAGGGAAATAAAAAAGAGGGTTTTATTCTTGTCGTAAGCAGATATTTCTTTTATTAAAGAGGCGAGTATGGGGAAAGATTTGGCTTTTTCAGAATCGGGAACCGTCTCAAAGTGCACAGAAATATCATATTCTTTCAATGAACGCTTAATATCGCTGCCAAATATAGATAGTATCTTTCTGTTCGTAACTACAAAGGCGTCCCGGCCAATATCAAGAATTTTAATAAATCTACCTAAGCTAGCATAGCTATGCCCGTCTATTATTATATCGTAGCTTCTTTCTTCTAGGCTAACTCTTATCTTTCTCATATAAGTTGAATCATTTTGCCTTTTTCTTCTGGGCAGCCTTATCTTCCGACTTAGTTTCTGCAGGGAGAGCGGAAGTAGCGGCTTCTGCCGTTGCTGCCTTGGCAGCTTCTTCTGCTTTTTCTTTCTTAATCTTAATCCTTGTACTTTTTATTTTAGGCAGGGCAAATACAGAACACCCTTCTTTTAAAATTCCTTTTTCCTTCATATATTTTATTCTTTCATACCGCTTCAGAACATTGCGATGCTTTGAATCTATACTTGAAATCTTTAAGCTTGGATGCTGGCTCATGCTTATCCCTCCTTATTTTTATAAATCATACACGAAACGGGTTTTAGTCACTCTGAATATCCCTGATAAAACAGTCTTTATAATTTCTTCTTAAATTCGCAAGGTCAATCTTCGCATTCTCTCTGACAGAATATCTTCCTATACAGATCTGATAAAACCCTCCGCTAAATATCACAAAAGGCTTGTACCCATTCTGGGTTAACTTCTGAACCTGTTTCTCGGCTGTGGATTTATCTCTATAGGTAAGCACCTGGATAGTATAATTTCCCTTAACAGCTTCTTGAGGCGTCCTTACCTGCACCACGGTGTTAGCCTTGGGTGTATTATAGGCCACGGCGGGAGCCGACTTTAACTTATTCACGGAAACAGGATTCGTCTGGACATTTTTAACCTGGGGCCTGACGCTAACAGGCTTTACATCTTTTTTGATTTCCTCTTTAACATAGTTCCTTGAATTCTTTCCCCGCTCCACTCCGATGCTAAACATAATTACGCAAAGCATAAGAAATATTATCAAGGAAAATATTGCTCCCTCATAACTTAAGCGGAAAGTCACAAAGCCGTATGGAAACATTTTCTTAAACGACGGCCTGAAGCGCCTCTTGTTTTTCGCTTTATTTGACTGCTCGAATAAATCGTTCTGAACTTCTCTTTCCATGATCTATTTAAGACGGTTGATTGCCCGCAGGTTAATTAAAAATTTGTTCAAGATATTATTTTTTTTATTTGACGAAGATAGGCCTAGCTCAATCTGCTCAATGATTTTTTTATCCTGCGTATAGGCATATCCGGTCGTAGATGAACCGCGGTGCGCTATCAATATACCCTCCGTAGTCAATTCTTCCAACATTTTCTTTACGACCTCGGGCTTAACGTTTATCCACGTAGATATCCCTCGAACGCTATCCACAGACTGCGGGTTTTCGCAGAAAAAACCTATGATTTTTCTTTTAACCGGAGACCTGAGTATTTTAGAAATATTTTTCATTACTTCAAATTATCCTTTTCCTGCAGCCTGCAGACTATATTTTTAAGCCTACCGTCCCTTACAAGATTAAAAAACGCATCCACAACAATCGGATCTAACTGGGTTCCGGCAGCTTTCTTAATTTCACAAACAGCATCCTTTATGTTCAGGCTGCCTTTTTTATAGGGCCTCTTGCAAATCATGGCCTCAAACGCATCCGCTACGGCAATAATTCTTGCCCCTATAGGTATGCAATCTCCTTTCAACCCCTCAGGATAGCCTTTTCCATCATATCTTTCGTGGTGATGTAATATCAAGGGGATGGCGGGCTTCATGGCATCTATAGAACCAACTATCTCCGCACCCTTAAGAGGATGCTCTTTAATGAGGCTGTATTCTTTGCCCGTCAATTTATCGGGTTTCATTAATATCTCATCAGGTATGCTGATTTTTCCGGCATCCATAAGTAAAGCGGCATATTTCAATGCCTCCATATTCTCAGCCGGCAGCTTCAATTCCTTGCCTATCTCGAGTACTATATCCACAAACCCCATAGGGTGCGTGTAGGTATTCGGAAGACGCGTATCGAGCATGGCGCTGAGAGATTTAATGCTGCCCAGAAGCATATTTCCTCTTTCTTCGTATAGCTGGGCATTTTTTATGGCAATAACAGCCTGCTCACCAAGCACTGTCAATATCTCTTTATCAAAATTGGTAAACGGATTTTTATCCTGCTTATCCTCTACCCTGATAGTTCCTATTATTTCCTGATCAATTAAAGGAACACATATACATTTTTTATCTATATAAACGCTTTCCGACTCTATAACCTTGCGTTCAATATTTAACTTGAGGTTAATTTTCTTTAAACTAACCGCCTGTTTTTTGTTTATATCAATAAATGCCTTTAATTCCATTTCTTTCTTAGACAAATCTACTAATGTTATCGCGCATCTCTTGGTACGTAAAACCTGCGCGGAAAGGCGGGCAATACGGGGCAACAACTCATCCAGATTCAGGGTTGAGCCGATTAACCTATGTACCGTATGTACGGTAGACAGAGCTATGGCACGCGGACGGACAGTCTCATACAATTTGGTTAATTCCTGTTCTTTCTTAATCTTCTCAGCAATAACCTTTACTGCAATATTAAGATTCTCGAGTGCCAACTCTAAGACAGCACCTTTGATATGGCAAATGCCAATAAAAATTCCGTTATCACCGTTCAATACAAGAGGAAATATGAATCCGGAAAGGCCAGCGGGACACCCGAATTTGATGGCATGATTCAGGCTAACTGCTTTATTAAAATGTC
>JBFZAB010000153.1:0-3932 GCA_041309285.1 Candidatus Omnitrophota bacterium | reverse complement strand
AATTTATATCTGGTTACTGTACTCTGGTTACTGGTTACTTAACTTTATTTGTTCAAGATAAATCGTTCTTACCTCATTAAAGAAATTTATATATCCTAATTTACGATAATCCGGGTAAGTCCAGGGAAAATCCCGGAAACTTCCTTCCTTAAAAGAAAGTGTTACCTCTCCGAATATACCCTTTCCTAAATATATGCGATGATAATAATCCTTCGTAGTGGCAAGGACAAGTTTTGCGTCCGTTATATATCCCGGGTCGAGATTAATCTTGCGTCCAGATAATTTAGACTCACGGGTTATTCTTTCAAGTTTATTGGTAAATATTTTAATTCCTGCTATTCTGTCCGCATTAATTAATTTTTTAAAAGAAAGAAATTTGCGCTTCAGGCACGTTCCCATTTCTTTCTCGTAATATCCAGTCTGGTCAAAAGCAAAGATTTCGCTTTCACAATCAACCGTACCAAACCGGCGCTCCATATCAGCTCTTGCCATATCAAAGAACTTTGTCTCTTGTGAAATTATGCCCAGAATCAGCTTGGCCGGCCTCGTTTTCCTCACATTTCCCATTTAAGCTTCCCTGACCATTTTTATAAACCGGCATAATAAGTAAGGGTCTTTTCTACCCGGATATTTCTCTACCCCCGTAGATACATCTACGGCATAAGGCCTGATTTTTTTTATCGCTTCTTTTATATTACCGGCATTAAGTCCGCCTGAAAGAATAAGGGGTCTTTCTTTTAATATTCGCTTTGCCTTCAAGGCTATATCCCAATTAAAAACTCTGCCCGAGCCTCCCGAAAAGCTATCCAAGAGATAACCATCCGCGTCATATTTTTCGATAACCTTGAAACCGGATTTGTCTTTTATACAAAACGCCTTTATTACTTTGGCTTTCTTTCTTAATTTACGGCAGAACTGCGGAGTCTCATCGCCATGCAATTGCACAGCCTGTAAGCCACAGGAATCTATAAGACGCTCTATTATTTCTCTTTTTTCGTTAACAAATACGCCCACAATAAAGACAAATGGAGCTATGTTTTTTACAATCTCGGCAGCATGAAACGGACTAATCTTTCGCGGGCTACTGGCAAAGACAAACCCCAGCGCATCTGCTCCGCATTTTACCGCCTCCAGCGCGTCAACCGTATTAGTTATTCCGCAAATCTTTACTCTGGTCAAGGCTATCTACCTATAACTATTTAACCATCCCTGCCTGCCGGCAGGCAGGTAACAATTTAACCTTTTAACCGCTATCAATAACCCATAACCTCTTTGATTTTTACCCCGATATCTTCGGCACTCATAAATGCCTCACCGATTAAAACCGCATTTATGCCGATGCTTTTTAAATACATGACATCTTGGTATGAAGATATCCCGCTTTCCGACACAACTGTTTTTTCTTGTGGTATAAGATTCTTGAGGCGCACCGTAGTATTAATATCAACTCGAAAATTATGAAGATCACGGTTGTTTATACCTATTATCCTGACGGAATTAATAGAAAGGGTTTTGTCGAGACTCTCCTTTGTATGCACTTCAACCAGGGGTTCAATATTCAAACTTTCAGATATACGGACAAAATCTTTCAATTCTTTTTCTGATAAAATATCCGCAATAAGCAAAACCGCATCCGCCCCAAAGTACAAAGACTCATAAAGCTGATACGCATCTATAATAAAATCCTTTCTTAACACAGGTAATGATGTTACCTCTTTTGCCTTTTTTATATAATCTAATTTGCCTTGAAAGAATTTTTCTTCGGTAACAATAGATAAAGCCGCTGCCCCGTTATTTTCAAAAACTTTGGCGATATCCTGAGGTTCGAAATCCTGGCGCAATATTCCTTTCGAGGGGGAAGATTTTTTTAGCTCGGCTATTAAGTTAATTTTCTGACCTTTTGAGACCGCTAACTTAAAATCGCGTCCGGCTTGCTTCTTAGGAATTTCTTCTCGAATCTTTTTTTCGGGAAAAGAAATTTTTCTTTCTTCAACCTCTATACGTTTGGCTTTAAGGATTTCAGTCAAGATACTATTCATTATCATCACGCGTTACCATCCGGGGAAAAATTATCTGTTTGTGAGTTCACGCAGCTGCTCCAGTTTCTCCCGGGCCTTTCCTGAATCAATGATATTCTTCGCTAATTCAACTCCCTCTTTTATATTCTTAACTTTGTCCGCAGCGTAAAGTCCGCAACCGGCATTCAATACCGCAATATCATAATATGCCCCCTTTTTTCCGCCTAAAACATCCAGGGCAATTTTCTTATTCAGATCTACATCGCCTGCCCTAAGGCTTTCGAGGTTTGCGCGTTTTATTCCATAATCTTCGGGCGTTATACGATAAGAATTTAAGCTCTCTTCTTTCCATTCCCAGACTATTGTTTCCGATGCGGTCGAAACTTCGTCCAGGCCATCAAGACCGTGCACGACCAGGGCATGGATAGAACCGAGATTTCCCAGTACACGGGCAATTTTTTCTCCATAATCGCAATTGTAAATTCCCATAATCTGATGGGTCGCACCTGCCGGATTGGTGAGGGGGCCTAAAATATTAAAAATTGTTCTTATCCCTAATTCTTTTCTTATAGGCATGGCATACTTCATTGCAGGGTGTAATTTCGGGGCAAATAAAAAACCTATGCCTATTTTTTCAAGGCACTCCTCCGCCATGGAAGCCTCTGCTTCTATATTAACACCCAACGCCTCCAGCAAATCCGCGCTTCCGCAGCGGCTCGAGACGGAACGATTGCCGTGCTTAGCCAGAACGACTCCCGCGCCCGCAATTATAAAAGCCGCTATCGTCGATACATTAACCGTGTTCGAAGAATCACCGCCCGTTCCGCAGGTATCAAATATAATCCCTGATTTAACTTTTACTTTGCGTACGTGTTTACGCATCACCTCTGCCGCACCGGTAATCTCCTCGGTGGTTTCTCCTTTCATCCTCAATGCCGTAAGAAAAGCCGCTATGTGCACAGGGCTAGCCCCGCCCGACATAATCTCTTCCATAACCCCGATCATTTCAAGACGGCTAAGGTCGGTTTTTTCAACCAGCTTCTTAATTGCCTCCGCAATCATACTCATACTTCCTTAAATACTGATGAAATTAGAAAGCAGTTTTTTCCCGGAAGAGGTTAAAATCGACTCCGGGTGAAATTGAACTCCCCAGACGGGATAATCCTTATGTTTTAAACCCATAATCTCTTTATCTTTTGTCTCGGCGATAATTTTAAGGCAATCGGGCAGGCTCTTTCGCTCAACGACCAGCGAATGATACCGCGTAGCCTCGAAAGGATTTTTAATGCCGCGAAAAATATCTTTGCCGTCGTGAAATATTGAAGATGTTTTTCCGTGCATCAGCTTTTTCGCGCCTATAATTTTTCCGCCAAAGGCCTGCCCCAGGCACTGGTGCCCCAGGCAAACACCAAGGATCGGTATAAATCTCGAAAATTCGCGTATTACCTCAAGCGAAATACCGGCATCTTCCGGCCTTCCGGGACCCGGCGAAATCACGATATACCGGGGTTTAATTTTCCTTATCCTTTCGCTTGTTATTTTGTCGTTGCGATAAACAGAAATCTTCTCCCCCAGCTCCGCAAAATACTGGAGAAGGTTATAGGTAAAAGAATCATAATTATCAATCAGTAATATCATTATAGATTCCTCTTTGAAACAAATTCAAGTTTAGGCTAAGGTTGAGGCCGAGAATTTTCTTAACCTCATCCTTAAACTCAAACTACCCCGATATTCCCCGGTTTGCTATTTCAACGGCCTTAAACATCGCCCTGGCTTTATTTACCGTCTCATCATATTCTGCCTCAGGAATAGAGTCGGAAACTATGCCTGCCCCCGCCTGAATATAGGCTTCTTTGTCTTTGATAAGTATAGTTCTTATGGTTATACAGGAATCAAGGTTTCCGGAAAAACCAA
>JBFZAB010000152.1:0-2588 GCA_041309285.1 Candidatus Omnitrophota bacterium | reverse complement strand
GAAAATATTTTCTCCTCCCCCAATTCCTTGAATTTATTGATTACCAGAAGGGATGTTCCGTCCTGACCGAAACAAAAATCAACTTTGGCAACGACGATATCATCGGCCTTAACGAGCCTATTCGAATGATTAGAAAATATTTTTTCAGTAATGGTCTGGCCCATAAAAAGTTAAAAGTAAAAATTTAAAAATCAAAACTACATATCAAAATCCAAAAATATCAACTATTATTTTTAGACAATGAGTTTTTATAAATCTTACATTTTGCTATTTGATATTTGAATTTATTGAGTTCTTAGGGTGGTAACGAAGTGTTTGAGGCGGTTTACACCCTCAACGATACTATCAAAACTGGTGGCAAAACTGAAGCGGATATATCTATCTGATCCGAAGGGTTTACCCGGTATAGTTGCTACTTTTTCTTTTTCTAAGAAGAGATTTGCAAATTCAACGGAGCCAATGCCTAATTTCGACACGTTGCAGAAAACATAAAATGCTCCGTCGGGAGGAAAGCAGGATAAGCCGCTGACAGCGTTAATTCCGCTGACTAAATAATCTCTTCTCTTTCTTAATTGTCTTACCGTCTCATTTATAAAATCATCTCCACCATTAAGTGCCGCAAGGGCTGCCTTCTGACTAATGGATGAAGGATTTGACGTTGCCTGACTCTGCAGGCGATCTATTGCCTCGGCGATTTTTCCGGAGGAAGCGGAATAACCTATGCGCCATCCGGTCATGGAGAAACTTTTCGAAACTCCGTTAATAACAATTGCCAGGTCGAATATTTCTTTACCTAAAGAAGCGATTGATGCATGTTCTTTATCAAAAACAATCTTTTCATATATTTCATCGGAGATTACAAAGATACCGTATTTAGCAATAACCTTGGCAAGTTCGCTAAGCTCGGATTTAGAATACATTGCACCCGTAGGATTGGAGGGCGAATTAATTATTATCGCTTTTGTCTTCCTGTTAATATATTTCAGCAGCTGGCGGGGCGTAATTTTAAAACCGCTTTTTTCGTCTGTTTCAATAATTACGGGGCAGGCTTCCGCAAGCCTTACCATTTCAGGGTAACTTAACCAATAGGGAGAAGGAATTATTACCTCGTCTCCCCGGTTGCAAAGAACCTGCAATGTATTATAAATCGCGTGTTTTGCTCCGCAGGAAACAATTATTTGGGAAGGGTCATATTCAAGGCCGTTGTCTTTTTTTAGCTTTCCTGCAATGGCCTGCCTTAATTCTTTAACACCTGAGGAAGGAGTATATTTGGTAAAACCGTCTTTGATTGCAAGAATTGCAGCCTCTTTTACATAGGAAGGCGTATCAAAATCAAGCTCTCCCGCGGCAAAACTTATTACTGACTCTCCCCTTGCCTTCATTTCCTTGGCAATGGAGGCTATCTTTAAAGTCTCCGAAGGGCTTACCTGGCTGATTCGAGAGGCTAACTTCATGAAATATACTTATCTCTAAAAAGATGTGCGTAATCTCGATTAATTAATCTTTATTGTCTTTTTTGGTGCGCTTAAACATACCCCGAAGACCGTCCATGAATCCTTTGGTTTTTTCTTTTTTCCTGGGCGCGGCTTCTTTCTTTCCGGGTTCGGCAGGCTTTTCTTCTCTTTCTCGCCTACTGTCTACTGCAGCCTTTTCTTTCTTTTCCTTAATTATTTCGGCCTCAACTATTCTTTCCTCTTTAGGCTTCGATTCTTTCGCTTCTGTTTTTGTTTGAGCTTCCCCGGCTGTTTTCTTCTTCTTTTTTGACGCAACAGATCTTTTCTCTTTAGGCTTGATAATGGTCAGCTCTATAATCGCCATGCTGGCATTGTCCCCTTTGCGATTTGCAACATGCATTATGCGGGTATATCCGGATGTAGAATCCTTAAAACGCAGAGCTATATCTTTAAAAAGCAGTTCCACCGTTTCTCTATGCCCCAATAAAGCGCTGGCGCTCCGCCTGCTGCTTAAATCCTGTTTCTTGCCAAGATTTATTAACTTGTCGATAAAACGGCGTATTTCCTTGGCACGCGGCAAAGTTGTAGTAATTCTTTCATAACGCAATATGCTTACAGCCATACTTTTAAGCATGGCCGTGCGACTGCTGCCAAAACGGGATAGACGACGACGTGATTTGTGATGTCTCATTTTTTTGCTTCCTTTGTTTTTCTTTCTTTGGATTCAGATTTTGCTCCCATTCCTAAGGACAATCCCATCTCCTTTAATATCGCCTGTATTTCGGACAGTGATTTCTTGCCAAAATTACGATATTTAAGAAGGTTCTGCTCGGTATGTTTAACCAGCTCACCTATTGTCTTAATGTTTGCCTCCTTAAGGCAATTAGAGCTACGCACGGAAAGTTCCAATTCCGTTATGGGCATACCTAATTTCGTGAGTAATTCCGTATCGACCTGTTCTGTAAATTCCTCCTCTTCCTCTTCAGGTAACTGCCCGAAATTAACAAATATATCCAGATGCCTCTGCAGGATATTTGAAGCATAAAGAAGGGCATCTTTGGGAGAAATCGCACCGTTGGTCCACGTTTCCAGTATCAACCTGTCGTAGTCGGTCATCTGACCGACACGGGTATT
>JBFZAB010000151.1:0-6502 GCA_041309285.1 Candidatus Omnitrophota bacterium | reverse complement strand
AAGAAAAGCCGACAAAACAAGCGGACCGGATATATACCCGCCAAACCCGATTACTATTCTAGGCCGTTTAAAAAAAGAAATATATTTGGTATAGTAGATTTTGTGTCGAGTCTGTTGGTTTCATCCGTGTTTTCATTTCTGTTTGTAATGCTAGAACGGCCTAGAATAGTAATCGGGTTTGGCGGGTATATATCCGGTCCGCTTGTTTTGTCGGCTTTTCTTATGGGCATACCGACGTTAATACATGAACAGAATATCTGTCCGGGGCGCGCAAACTTCATATTGGCTAAATTCGCGCAGCGAATAGGTTTAAGTTTTGAAGAGTCCGAGCGCTATCTTGGGCAAAAGAAAAAATCGGTGTTTACCGGTAATCCGTTGAGAGAAGATCTCTTGATTACAGATAAGAACTTGGCGTCTAAAAAATTTGGATTTGATTCCGGTGTGTTTACGATCCTGGTTCTTGGCGGTAGTCAGGGGGCAAGATCAATTAATAGGAATTTTATCGAAGCGCTTGAGGTTGTGAAAGAAAATAAATTAAACTGGCAATTTATTCACATAACAGGCTTAAGGGATTTTAACTGGGTGAGTTCCATATATGAAAAACTAGGTTTAAGGGCGCGTGTCTTTGATTTGTTTAAAGATATGAGCATTGCATACGGAGCTTGTGATTTGGTTATTACAAGAGCAGGAGCCTCTACCTTAAATGAACTGTCGTATCTGGCAAAACCGGCTATAGCCATACCGTATCCTTACTCGGGAGGGCATCAGCTGCTTAATGCAAAGTATTATTCTAAAAATGATGCCTTGATTATTATTGAAGAGAAAGATTTAACCCCTCAGGTTTTATTTAAAAACATAAATGAAATATCCCAAGATACTAAAAGGCGCAGGTTTTTAGGCGAAAGAATCAAGTGTTTACATAAACCAGATGCTGCTCGATTATTGGCGGAGGAAGTGTGGGGACTTATTTATGCTAACTGATGTGAATAAAATTCACTTTGTGGGTATAGGCGGAATAGGAATGAGCGGTTTGGCAGGCATCCTTATAGAATTGGGGTATAAGGTGAGCGGTTCGGATATAAGCTTAAATAGCTGTACACAACGCCTTATATTAAAAGGTGCGGTTATTAAATCCGGGCATCATAAGGATAACTTGGGAAGCGATGTTGATATGTTGGTATATTCCTCATCAATATCTTCCGATAATCCAGAGTTAATAAAGGCAAGGGCGAAGAATATAAGCGTTGTGCATCGGGCAGATATACTTGCCTGGCTTATGCAGTCGAGGATTGGAATATCCGTCGCAGGTGCACACGGTAAAACAACTACAACAGCTCTCATTGCACATCTCCTTTCCGTTGCCGGTTACGACCCCACTGCGGTTATCGGGGGTGTGGTTAACGATTGGAATACCAATGCCAGGCTCGGCAGGGGTAATTATCTGGTGGCGGAAGCGGATGAAAGCGACGGTTCTTTTCTTAAGCTTCCTTCCGTATATACGGTAGTAAACAACATAGACGAAGAGCACCTGGACTATTATAAGAACATAAATAATATTATCGAAGTCTACAGATGTTTTGTCAATAATACGCGCTATTTTGGCTGTGTTTTCTATTGTTTAGACAATTTTTATTTAAGAGAGATAATGAAAAACTCCGGCCTGCGCAATATAAGCTACGGCCTTTCAGAAGAGGCAAATGTTTATCCTAAGGGTATCAAATTAAGGGATAACTTTTCCGATTTTGAATGCGTATATTTTGGCAATAATCTTGGTAAGGTAAGCCTTCAGATCCCGGGCATACATAATATATTGAACGCCTGTGCGGCACTGGCGGTAGCAAAAGAGTTAAACGTAGATTTAGGCATAATAAAAGAAGCCCTGTTTTCCTACAAAGGCACAAAACGCCGGTTCCAAATTAAAAAAGATAAACCGATTATGGTGGTAGATGATTATGCGCATCATCCCGCCGAAATTAAGGCGACCCTTGAAGCAGCATGTGCGTGGAAGAAGAATAGGATAATTGTCGTTTTTCAACCCCACAGATACACACGGACTTTTTACCTTCAGGATCTTTTTTCAGGGGCTTTTAACCTGGCCGATAAATTGATTATAACCGATATTTATGCCGCAGGAGAAAAGCCCATAGAAGGAATAAGCGGAGAGGGTATATATGATAAAGTACTTAAAAGCGGGCATAAAGACGCGGTATACCTAAATAAAAACGATGTAATTCCCCACCTCCTGAAAATGGCTAAAGAAGATGACCTCATACTTATTCTGGGGGCGGGGGACGTAACGCGCCTTAGCGATGAATTGGTTGATGAGTTAAATAAAAAATACGAAGATGTTTCCAACGCCCTTGTATAGGGCGTAGAATCGTAGAACCGAGACAGGGGAAGATAATGTTGGTTAAGGCTAGAATAAATTTGGTTAAAGGAATAAGAGAGCTAAAAATTTCCGGAGTTGTTAGCACGGAAGAGAGCCTAAAGGAGCATGTTACTTTAAAGATAGGCGGTAAGGCGGAGGTATTTATTGCGCCTGCCGATTTGGAAGATTTAGGAAAGATAATAAGATTCACAAAAGAAAACGGAATTTCTTTATTTGTTCTGGGCGGCGGAAGCAAAGTGTTAATCCCGGATGAAGGGTTGCCCGGAGTTACCTTGAGTTTGGAAAGTCCCTATTTTAAAAAAATAGAGTTTTGTAACGGTGGGATAAAATTAGGCAGCGGGGTTAAGGTAAATGATTTGCTAAGAAATATGCAGAAAGAAAAAATAGGCGGATGGGAATTTTTAGCAGGTATGCCTGCAAGTATAGGAGGCATGATTATCATGAATGGTGGTATCAGGGATGGAGATTCAGGAGGGCGCTATATCCAAATAGGGGATTTTGTCGAAGAAATTACGGTTATGGATATGAAGGGAGATATCTCTATCTTAAAAGGGGGAGATATTGATTTTAGCTATCGTCACTCTGGGCTTACGGGGTGTATAATATTAGAAGCCAAATTGTCAGGAGCGATAGATAAAGATAGGAGTGTAATTGCTAGTGACATTGCGAGGTTTGTAGAGCATAGAACAAAAACCCAGGAAATATCCTTTCCTAATGCCGGTTGCATATTTAAGAATCCTGCCGGAGATACGCGTAGCAGCGGGGCGTTAATTGAGCTCGCCGGACTAAAAGGAAAAAGAATAGGAGATGTAGTTGTATCGAACAAACACGCTAATTTCATTTTAAACATTGGCAACGGAAAGGCATCCGATTTCCTTATGCTTATGGATTTAATACAGGAAAAGGTTAAGCTTATACATAACATCTGGCTTGAGCCGGAAATAAGAATAGTAGGCAATTAGAATTTCAGAATAAAGGGATAATCTGGTATAATTTTATGGATACAAAACGCTGGAATAGATTCAAGATAGGAATTTTTATGGGAGGTCCTTCGTATGAATATGCTGTCTCCTTGAAGTCAGGAGAAGCTGTACGAAAGGCGTTGAAAAAAGAAGGACTAGATGTTATTTCTGTCGTATTACCGAGGCATTTGCCTCTTAAGGCCGGGGAGACTTGCGCGTTATTAAAGAAAATTATAAGTAACGAAAGCATAAATTTAGTTTTTAATGCGCTGCACGGAAGATTTGGAGAAGACGGTCAGCTTCAACGCATACTTGACGGGTTAGGAATCCCCTATACCGGATCCGGGGCAAGGGCTAGTTACTTAGCTATGGATAAACTGGCCTCACGAAGGATTTTTAAGAAGGCAGGTATATCGGTACCAAGATATGTCGTAATAAATAAATTAAATTGCAAAAAATTTCCCTTTTCTTTTCCGGTGGTAGTTAAACCGGTTAATGGCGGTTCAAGTATCGGAGTTTCTATTACTGAAGCAAAGAAAGATTTAGACAAGGCTGTCAGGTTGGCCTTAGCTTATGATGATAGAGTAATTATTGAAGAATATATTCCTGGCAGAGAAATAACCGTGGGAATTATGGAAGATAAACCGTTGCCGGTAATTCAGGTTGTACCCAAGCAAAAATTTTATAGCTATAGCGCAAAATACGAGGACCACGGAACAGATTATCTGATTCCTGCGCCAATCCCCGCTCATCTGCAAAAGAGAGCCAGGAGCCAGGCCGTAAAGGCTCATAAGGCGTTAGGATGCTCTTCTTTTTCTCGCATAGATATGATACTTAACGGCGAAGGCAGAGCGGTGGTTCTAGAGGTTAATACCATACCGGGATTAACAGATCGCAGTCTTTTGCCTAAAGCAGCCCGATTCAAAAACATGAGTTTTACAGACGTCTGCCTTAAAATATTAAATTCAGCACTCTGTAACGGTAAAGAGAATAAGATGAGAAGCGAAAATAGTAAATAGCTTAGCCCTTTATTATTATGAATAAAAAACAAACGCGCAAGAATAAAACATACCGGCAAAATCGCTTATATTCTGATCTTCTAAGAAGCGCATTAAGGGTGATTCTATTTATAGGCGTATTGTGCTTTATGCTTTTAGGTGTTTTTAAGCTGACTTATATGGGTCTATCGAATTTCTCTTATTTTAGTTTGGCTGATGTATATGTAAAAGACCATTTTGTATTGACAGGTCAGGATGCGCTTGATTTTTCAGGTTTGAGAAAAGGCTGTAGCCTTTTTTCTATAAACCTTAAGGGTGTTTCAGAAAATATTAAACGTAATCATCCTGAATATGAAGAGGTAATTGTCAGAAGGGTTTTACCCAGCAGAATAGATGTAATAATTAAAGAAAGAAAAGCCGTTTTTCAGATTAAGTTGTCCAAGTTTTATCCCATCGACAAGAACGGCTTCATCATTCCTTATGCAAGAGATACCGCTTATCCTGTTTTGCCGATAATAATAGGCATAGAACCAAGGGAGGCGGAACTGAACAGATTTTCCGGCTCTCCTCGAATAAAAAAGGCATTAGAGTTGATATCCATGATAAACGAAAGAGGATTTTCCTGGAGGAAGAATGTCTCCAAGATTAACCTTACAAGCTTGGAAGACGTCTCTTTATACCTTAATAACGGACTGGAAATCAAGTTTGGAAGCGGTCCTTATTTAGAAAAAATGACCCGCTTAGAACAGGTGCTTATGGAAATAAAGAACAGGTCGCTTGAACCGGCTTTTGTAGATCTAAGGTTCAAAGACGTAATCATTGCCCCAAGATGAAAAAAGAGATTATTTGCGGACTGGATATCGGAGCTACCAAATTAACTGCAGTTGTTGGTGAATTTGGCCAGAACAACCGTTTAAGGCTATTGTCTAAGGCTTCTCTTCCTTCTGAAGGCGTAGAAAAAGGGAAAATTTTGGACATGGAAAAATTTACCAGAACGGTTGAAGGAATAATGAATTCCGTCCGTTTAGATAGAAACCTAAAACCCGACAGGCTTGTTGTGGGGGTGAGCTCCGACTGCCTTAAGATTCATAATTATCGCAGGACATCCACTATTTCCGAGAGAGGCAGGGAAATAAAAAACGCAGATATAGAGAAGCTTATGACCAATGCCCTGGATATGGTTTTACCGCTTGACCATGAGATGATTCACGTTTTTCCCCAGGAATTTTCTGTGGACGGGCAGAACAATATAAGAAATCCGCGCGGAATGTTTGGCTCCAAAGTTTCTGTACGAGTTTTGGTTATGTCTGCCCCTGTATCTTTCCTGCATAATATAAAGAGGTGTATTTATAATGCCGGATATGATATGGATAACATTGTTTTTTCCGGGTTGGGTTCCGGTCTTTCATTTCTCACGGAAGAAGAAAGAATCCAAGGGGTGATATTTATAGAAGTCGGAGGAGGCTTGACTTCGCTGATAAAGTTCAAAGAAAGTTGCCCTGTTTTTCTGGAAGTAATACCTTTTGGCGGGCTTGATATAGATAAAGCGATTGCCAATGCCTTCGGTGTTCCCTTAGGCGAGGCTGAAGAATTAAAAAATAAATACGGAAACTTAAATGTTAACCAGCCTGAAAATAAGGCAGTATTAGACAGCTTGGGCAAAGAAGTGGACCGGAACAAATTAAACGGAATTATATTGTCTTCTACGGAACGGCTTCTTTTCCAGATTAAGAGGAAGTTAGAAAATTACAATTTACTCCAGGCTACACCATCAGGCATAGTCTTAGGAGGCAGGCCTTTTCTCCTGGATGGTTTTGTGGAGAAAACAGAAGATTTTTTTCGTATTCCAACAAGGCTGGGGAACGTCGGTAAACTAGAAGACTGGAGTAAAGACAACGCAAGCCTTTTTTATTTTGCCAGCGCTATCGGGCTTATATATTTTGACAATTCTGGTAAGATAAAAGAAAGCTGTGCAGTCTCCGGATCCCGTTTTTTAAACAGGTTTATCCAGCGCACAAAAGAGATATTTGAGGAATATTTTTAGCCTGCCCTTGAAGTTGACAATCCCCCCTGTTTTTGTTATAGTTATATTAAATCCAGCCTTATGTTGACCCGTAAAATTAAACTTTTACATATAATAACCCACTTAGATC
>JBFZAB010000150.1:0-4091 GCA_041309285.1 Candidatus Omnitrophota bacterium | reverse complement strand
TTTTTGGCGTTCTTTCCGAAAGTATGGGCAGGCTTCTCGCGTTTTGAGGTTTTAGAGAGGACAAATTTTTCTACCGCCTCTTTTAAATCCCCGGCAACAAAATCGGGTTTTATGTCCCAATTCTTTAAATCGCTTTTTGCGGTTTTACCCGAGAGAACCAGGATGGTCTTCATATTTAACTTTTTACCTGCTTCGACATCAACTTTTCCATCGCCTATAAAATAAGTATCTTGCCACCTGAATTTTTCTATCCTTAAATTCTCTATTGCTTTAGTAAAAAGCCCCGTCTTCGGCTTACGGCAGGAGCAGTTATCTTCATCGTGATGGTGACAATAATACGCCGCCTTAATTCCTGCGCCCTCTTTAGCCAGTGCTTCAAACATTCTCTTGTTGATTAGCCCTAAATCTTTTAAGGTAAACAGGCCCCTGGAAATTCCCGCCTGATTAGAGGCAACAATAATATCATAGCCGTGCTTATTTAATTTCTTTAATGTCGCGACAGCATAAGGCAGGAATTCGAAATCGCTCCAACGCGTAACATACCTTTTTTCTGCAGGGTCTCTGTTTATAACGCCGTCCCGGTCTAAAAAGATTATCTTCTTCATCTAAAGTACTTCGGATTTTGTTTTACCCAGTTATATATCCTATCCAGCCCCTCGCGGGGAGAAATCTCGGGTTTCCAGCCAAGGCTTTTCTTTACTTTAGATATATCGGAGATATACACCTTCTGGTCTGAAGGCCGCCAGTGAGAAAATTTCACCTTAAGGCTTTTACCGGTGGTTTTTTTGATGGCATCAATAAATTCAAGCAGGGAGGTAGTGTTTTCGGGCCCTCCGCCTATATTGAATATCTCGTGTTTCATTCCGGAATTGATGAATTTCTCGAAAGCTTTCACAAGATCCTGGACATACAAGAGATCGCGCACCTGTTTACCATCTCCATAGATGGTAATCGGTTTATTAGTGAGGGCGGCAATAACAAACCAGGCCACCCATCCCTGATCTTCAAATCCGAACTGTCTTATACCGTAAATACAGGACATGCGGAATACCGCCGTTTTCATCTTATAGATATGGGCGTATTCCTGTGTATATAAATCACCTACTAGCTTGCTCACCCCGTAAGGAGTATGCCCCGTGATATCGGTAGATAGTTTCTCGGATACTCCTTTTACGTTTTTATAGATATAGCGGGTCTTTTTCTCAAGCAAAGGAATAGAATCAACATTTTCCCCATAAACCTTATTTGTCGATGTATATACAAAGCAGGCACCGGGAGAAACTTGCCTTAAACACTCCAGAACATTAAGCGTTCCAAAGGCATTAATACTGAAGTCCTCCCGCGGCATTCTTACGGACGAAGGAACTCCCGGCTGGCCCGCCGTATGTATAACCGCATTAACGCCTTTGCCTAAGGCCTTCCTTACATCATCTTCGTTACGCACATCACCGAAGACCTTGTGGATATTCTTAAAAGCGCTCAGATAGTTCCAATTATACTTAACCGAATCTTTATCATAGCCAAAAAGTTTTGAGCGCATCAAATTATCTAAGATTATGACATCGTGCCCTTTTTTGGCAAAATACTCCGCACAATGCGAACCAACGAGCCCCGCCCCTCCGGTAACTAAAATTCTCATTGATCTCTATCCTTTCTTTTTTAATAACTGGATAACTTAAGAACTAAATAACTAAGGTACTATCCGCGCTCCTTAGATTTCCTCACACTATTAATAACTAAATTTAGCTCTTGTCCTAAATTTTCTAAATCAAACCTCATTTTCTCATAACCATCATTTGATATATAGTGCAAGTCTTTTGCTGTTATCAAAAGAGATTTAACTTCTTCAGTAGAACCACGGGCATTGTAATAAAAATTTGTTTTATCTAGAAAATGAAACCTGCCAAAAGCTTCGGCTATATTAGTTTCTATCGAAACGGCAGCACGCCTTATTTGCGACACAAGATTATACAACTCCTCCCTGGGAAACGCCCTAGATATTTCATAAATTTTTAAAACCAAGCTATGGGCATTTTGCCATACCGGAGTTTCCTCGAAATTATTATATTTTCTCTTCTCCACTCAGTTCTTTAGTTCTCTAATTATTTATTTCTTTATTTCTTGAGTTTCTTAGTTCTTTATTTCTTTAGTTCTTGAGTTCTTTAGTTCTTTAGTTCTTGAGTTCTTTAGTTCTTGAGTTCTTGAGTTCTCTCTTCATCTCCCAATACTTAGCATAGCTCATTATCTGATACAGACTGGCAAAGAATGCAATCATAAATCCGACAAATCCATCTTTGTAACTTTTCTTTCTTAAATAGGTACGAAAGAACCGGTCAATAGCCCTCCATGAAAAATGCACCAGGCGCATCGGTTTGTTTTGTTTTAGCCACTTCCTGGCCTCAAGGGTTGACTGTTTATTTAGTTTATCCAGAAAATCCGAAAATGAACGATAGGAATAGTGCAGCAAGTCTTTAGTCAGGTGCCCGCATTCACCATCCATAAATGCCCGCGGATGCACCTCTACTTCCTCATATTTAAACTTATCTTTTCTAAAAAGCCTTAATTTAGCAGCCGGATACCATCCGCCGTGTCTAATCCAGTAAGAACCTATATAATTTCTTATTGGAACGGTAAAACCTGCGTATTTTATATCTTTGTTTTCCAATAAACAGGACAATTCATCGCGCAACTCTTCCGTTACGCGCTCATCGGCATCAAGGCTCAAAACCCATTCATTCTTTGCCTGTTGGTAGGCCCAGTTGCGGTGTATTCCTTCTATGTCCATTTTACGCCTGAAAACTTTTGCCTTGAACTGCGCCGCAATATCAACAGTCTTATCCGTGCTTTCATCATCGACTACAATAATCTCATCCACCCAACCGGAAACAGTTTCAAGACAGGCGCCTAAATTACGTTCTTCATTTTTAGTTAACACCACTACCGCTAAAGGAACCGTTTTCATTTCGATCATCCTTTCTTATACTTCGACAATGTTAAAGCCTCTCGGTATTAACCTCAAGCAAGGCACTGCTAATTTTTTTTATATCCTCTTCCTTAAGGTGCGGATACATAGGCAAGGAAACTATTTCCTGGGAAACTTTTTCAGCAACAGGAAAATCTCCTCTTTTATACCCTAACTCTTTATAAGCCTCCTGAAGATGCAACGGTATGGGATAATGCACCAGGACGGAAATCCCTTTCTCCTTTAATTCTTCGCATACACTATCGCGCCTCTTAATCCTTACGGCAAATACGTGATAGACGTGCTTCGCATAAGATTCTTCTACGGGAATGATAATATTTTTACCCTGCAATAACTTTGAGTAAATAGAGGCATTTTTACGCCGCATCTCATTCCATTTATCTAATCTTTTCAATTTAGCAGAAAGAATCACCGCCTGCAACGTATCCAAGCGCGAATTATAACCCTTTATTACATGTTCATAGCGGTTTTTGCGGCCATAATCGCGCAACATCAAAAGTTTTTTATATAGATCCTCGTTATCGGTAATAACTATACCACCGTCTCCGGCAGCGCCTAAGTTCTTGGTAGGATAAAAACTGAAGCACCCCACATCTCCCATTGTCCCCACTATTTGCCATTTGCCATTTGCCATTTGCCATTTGGCTCCATGCGCCTGGGCACAGTCTTCAATAATCTTTAAATTATATTTATGCGCAATTTTGATCAACGGCCCCATATCTACGGGATGGCCGTATAAATGGACCGGCATAATGGCTTTTGTTTTTTTGGTAATTGCTTTTTCTATTTTTCCTGTATCAATGTTATAGGTATTTTCTTCTATATCAACAAAAACCGGCTTTGCCCCCGTATAGCTTACCGCTAATGCGCTAGCAATATAGGTAAAAGCGGGAACAATAACTTCATCGCCTTTGCCGATACCTAAGCTCAAAAGCCCAAGGAACAAGGCATCGGTTCCCGAGTTAACCCCTACGGCAAATTTTGCTCCGCAATAGGAAGCAAATTCTTCCTCAAATATCTTCTCTTCTTCCCCTAGAATAAAATTCCCTTTTTGTAAAACACGTTCTAATCCTTCTTTAACCTCTGTTTTTATTTCTTCATATTGTTT
>JBFZAB010000149.1:0-3069 GCA_041309285.1 Candidatus Omnitrophota bacterium | reverse complement strand
CTATGCCCCTTGACTCAAGCAGTGCCGCAGCCTTTTTCAGAGCCTCAAGCGTCTTGGGGCGGTTATGCTCCACGCCTATGGCATAACCTTTTTCCTGGGCATAGAGTTTGTTTATCTTTCGGAATTGGTTAAGTAAGAACAGAAGTAGCCAGATAACAGTCCCGAAAGTAGCGCTACTGCAAGAAAAACATCGGGATCCCGAAGTTTCTCTTAAAAAATAGCTTCATTCGGGATAATCAGAAAACAGGCGTAATCTGTACTCTGGTTACTGGTTTCTTCCGAGCGACGAAGGAGCTGGGGGATATGTTAGTTTTAGGTATTGAAACATCCTGCGATGAGACCGCCTGTGCCGTAGTTGAAAACGGCGAGCGCATTCTTTCAAATTGTATTACTTCAAGTGTCTCAATTCACGAGAAATTCGGGGGCATTGTTCCGGAAGTCGCCAGCCGGTATCACGTGGAGTTTATTCTTCCTGTACTCGAGGAGGCTCTCAAAGAAGCAAATGTTAGAATAGGGGATATTGATTTAGTTGCTGCCACCTATGGACCCGGACTTGTAGGCTCATTGCTTACCGGGCTCAATATGGCCAAGGCTTTTAGTCTGTCCCAGAACAAACCTTTTATGGCCGTAAATCACCTTGCCGCGCACCTCTATGCCTCTTTCCTGGTTTCCCCGCAGCCGGAATTGCCCGCCGTCGGGCTCATTGTTTCGGGAGGGCACACAGAGCTTGTCTTGATAAATGATTTTGATCAAATGGAGATTTTAGGAAATACCCGTGACGATGCGGTGGGCGAGGCCTTTGATAAGGTGGCTAAAATTCTCGGGCTGGGTTATCCCGGAGGCCCCATTATTGACCGTTTGGCGAGAAAAGGGGATACTAAAAAAATAAAATTTACATCTGCCCGCTTCAAGGATTCTTTAGATTTTAGTTTCAGCGGAGTAAAAACTGCAGTATTATATCATGTAAGGAAGCAGACAGTGATTTCCGAATTGACGGCGGGAGACATCAACGATATCTGTGCCGCTTTTCAGTATTCGGTGGTTAATGTTTTGGTGGATAATGCCCGGCGGGCATGCCATAGAAAAAAGATAAACCAATTGGTGCTGGGCGGGGGGGTAAGCGCAAATTCATCCTTGAGGGAAAAAATAAAAGAGCTATCCGCATCCGACAGCATCAAGGTATTTATTCCTCCCGTAAACCTTTGTTTGGATAATGCTGCGATGGTAGCAGGCCTGGGTTTCAGGCTGTACAATAAACCGAGCGCAAAGAGCGATTTGTCAATAGAACCGGCACCGATACTTGCGCTTTAAAAATATATTATTTGAGTTAACTTTAGCATATCAAAGGAGCGGCCATATGATAACGGATAAAGAGCTCATATTGCGCCTGGTTGCGGCAGTAGTTTTGGGAGGATTGATTGGTCTTGAGCGCGAAGCACACGGGCGTGCCGCAGGCTTAAGGACTCATATCCTGGTGTGCCTGGGTTCAACGTTAATTATGCTTACCTCGATTCATATCTACGAGATGTACAAGGGAGTTGCCGCGGTTGATCCCGCGCGCATTGCCGCTCAGGTTGTCAGCGGCATCGGTTTTCTCGGAGCAGGTACTATTCTGCGCTTCCGCGCGTCCGTAAGGGGATTAACGACGGCAGCAAGCTTATGGGCGGTAGCCGGACTGGGGCTTGCTGTAGGCTCGGGTTTCTATAAGGCCGCATTTCTTACTACCTTTCTTTCGCTTATTGCCCTGGTCTTCTTAACCGGTCTTGAAAAAACCTGGATCAGGAGAGACTGGTACAGGATACTTGAAATTGAGGGCGCAGGTAAGCTTGGGCAGCTGGAAGCAATACGCAAAATTTTAGGCGATTATGAAGTTGAGATAAAGGACTTTGACTTTGCCCGTTGCAAAGACGACAAGGAAAAGACAATAATGAGCATATCCCTAAAGCTCCTAACCAATAAATACGACGGTGATATTTTGCGCGATGTAGTTAAGGTTGAGGGTATTGATGGCGCGAGATGGAAATAATTTTTTGTGTCACCGTAAATAATAAAGGGAGGTGAAGGCATGGCTTTGATGAAGAAAGGGAAAAAGGGAGGAGAAGAACAGTTCTTAGATATTGACGCCAGCATGCAGGGCAGCCTTGTTTTCAATGAACCGCTTAACTTAAAAATTCAGGGAAAGTTCGAAGGGAAACTGGATACGAAAGGAATTCTGGTTATCGGAGATAAGGCCGAGGTTAATGCTGATATTGTCGGTGACACGATAATAATTTCCGGAAAAGTCAGAGGAACAGTTACGGCAAGCCGCGAACTTAAGCTTCTTTACCCCTCGGTTGTTAACGGCGAGCTAAGGGCGTCTCTTTTGATCATAGAGAAGGGTTCTATTTTAAACGGAAATTGCAAAATGTCCCAGCAGGAAACATCCAAAAGCGCGGTTACCAGAGAAGTGATGGGAATAGACGAGGTTTCGAAGTACTTAAGCGTCGATGTGGCCTCATTAGCCGGGTGGGCGGAGCAGGGAAAAATCCCCGCATTCAAAGAGGCAAACGCCTGGAAATTCGAAAAGGTTAAAATAGACGAATGGATTGCCGCGGGAAAATTGCATTGATAAGCGATGGATAAATTTCTTACACTACATGAGGCATCAAGGATTTTGTCCTTGAAAGAGGATGAATTGGTTGGCCTTGCCGACCGGGGAGAGATTATTGCCTACAGGATAGGCGGCAGCCTGCTGCGCTTCAAGGCAAAAGATATCTATGAATATCTAAAGAGGAAAAAGGCGCAGGAGAGGAAAGCGCACGCTCGGACACCAATACCCCAGAGTAATCCTTCCGGAGAATCTTACGGAATTAAAGACAGGGTTGTCGATTTTTTTTATTTCCACGATTTTTATATCATTGTTGCCCTTGTAATTGCCCTGCTTATAATTATAATTTTAAAATTTTAATCGAGGCGCAGAAACTCAAGCCGCAGTTTATATATGAATGCGTCGAAGATTACCCCGAGCGAGGGAGGGGAGATTATCGAAGAAAATTTCCCCGTATGCTTCTGAGCCGGGGCATTCATTAA
>JBFZAB010000148.1:0-5505 GCA_041309285.1 Candidatus Omnitrophota bacterium | reverse complement strand
CGATCCCGAGGCACGAAAAGAATATATGCCGGCATAAATGTCAACGGAGGTAACCTCAAATACGGCAGGGTTCATCTGGGAAGCAACAAATTTTTGCCAGATTAGTTCATATAGTTTCTGCTGGTCCTGACTTAAAAATGATTTAATTTTATCGAGCTTTCTGTAAACCGAAGTCGGGCGTATCGCTTCATGAGCCTCCTGAGCTGCCTTTCTGGATTTATAATAGTTTGCTTCGCCGGGTAAAAATTTATCGCCGTATTCTTCTCCTATAAACTTGCGCACTTCCTTAACGGAAGAGTCAGCTGCACGTACTGAATCGGTACGCATATAAGTAATTAGACCTACTTCTCCTTCTTCGCCCACATTCAAACCCTCGTAGAGTTCCTGCGCTACTTTCATTGTCTTCTGCGCCGAAAAATGCAATTTGTTAAATGCCTCCTGCTGAAGCTTACTGGTAGTAAATGGGGCCTGCGGATTCCTCTTTTTTTCTTTTATCTCGATTTTACCGACAATAAATTCTTCTTTTTTTATATTCTCAACCAATTCCCCCGCTGTCTCCTTATTTTTTATCTGGGCCTTTGTCTCTCTAATTTTTTCCAGCTTCGCCTTAAATGTTTCTTCTGGTTTCTCCATTCTGGATTCTGGTTTCTTTTTGCCAAGCTCCGCCTCAATCTCCCAGTACTCCTGAGGACTAAAGTTTTTAATTTCTTTATCACGTTCGACTATAAGTTTAACCGCAACCGACTGAACCCTGCCTGCGCTCAAACCACGGCCTACATTTTTCCAGAGAAGCGGACTTAAAGAATATCCCACCAGGCGGTCAAGGATTCTTCTCGCCTGCTGGGCATTGACTTTGTTCATGTCTATAGAAGTAGGTTTCTCAAATGACTCTTTTATAGCTTCGGGGGTAATTTCATGAAATACAACGCGATGTATATTCTTACCTTCTCCCAAGAGACTCGCCAAGTGCCAGCTTATTGCTTCTCCTTCGCGATCAGGGTCTGTAGCCAGAAACAGTTCTTTTTTATTCTTGCTTACTTTCTTTAAGGCATTAATTACCTTCTTGCGGCCCGGAATGACGTGATACTGAGGAGTAAAATCATTTTTGATATCAATCGACATCGCGCTTCCGCGCAAGTCCATGACATGCCCCATTGAAGACTCAACCACATATTTGGCGCCAATGATCTTATTTATGGTCTTTGCCTTAGCGGGAGATTCTACAATAACCAAAGGAATTGATTCTTTTGATTCTTTTTTATTTTTCCTTGGCCTATTTTCCTTTTTTTCCTTTTTAGCCTTTACCATTAAATTTCCTCTTTTGTTTTAAGTAAGGCGCCTACTTTACGGTAAACATCTTACCCGGAAGTTGAACAATCAAACCTTTTAACTCTAATTTTAATAGAACTTCGGATAAATCACAAATTGTCAGCTTAGAACGGCTGATAACTTCGTCTATGTGTAAGGGTTCATCTTTTATAACTTCATAAACCATCTTCTCTTTTTCTTCTAAAACAGGCACACAGACGGGTTTCCTATTTTCTGCTACCGATAACGCAATGTCAAGATTTAATTCTTCAAATACGTCCTCTATTGAAGTTATAAGCTTCGCTCCCTGCTTGATTAAATTATGGGTTCCGCGTGAAGTGGATGAGTCTAACTTTCCCGGTATGGCAAAAACTTCCCTTCCCTCTTCAAGGGCAAAATCGGCGGTAATAAGCGCACCGCTTCTCTCGGCAGCTTCTACCACTACCACACCCAGAGATAAACCACTGATAACCCGGTTACGACGGGGAAAATTCTGTTTGTAGGGCCCCCTCTCCATCGGAAATTCAGAAACAACCGCCCCTTTTTCAGATATCTCATCGGCTAACTCAGCATTTTCCTTGGGATAAATATTATTGAGCCCGCTTCCTAAGACTGCCAGTGTCCTGCCTCTAGTTTTAAGTGCTCCCCGGTGCGCCGCAGTATCTATTCCACGGGCTAGTCCTGAAACAACCGTTATGCCGGAAGAAGCAAGCGCATACCCGAATTTCTCCGCGGTAGATAATCCGTAGTAAGAAGCGCGCCTTGAACCTACAATAGCCAGGGAATTTTTATCTTCTCTTCTTATGTTCCCCTTTACATAAAGCAGATAAGGGGGATCAAAAATCTCCTTTAGATTTTCCGGATAGGACTCTTCTCCGAGGGCAATTACCGAAACAGAATTATCCTTAACTAATTTTAGCTCCTGTTTCAAATCAAATTCCCTGAATGCCCTCTTGATACCAGCGGATATTTTTTTACCGATACCCTCGACCCTGGACAGCTCTTCTTCGCTTCCGTGTAAAACTTTAGCAAAGCCGCCAAAATTTTCCTTTAGGCCCTTTAACTTTAAAGTGCCAAGGCCTTCAACCGAATTCAAAATGATCAAAGCCTCTTTTTCTTCCATGGTTTATTTATCACGAATTACTACAAATTTTCATCTACCTATATGCAACAGACAGGTCAAATAACCACAAATTCTAATCTAAATGATTCGCAAAAATCCATGCATAGAGTATAACAGAGAAACGAAAGGCGTGTCAAGGGCAGGGGAAGGAATATAGGAAAGCTCTAAAAGCATCAGCGCATTGCGCACTTTTCCATATCGGAGATTATTTTTAATACAGTCTTTTTATCTTTTGCTCTCTTGAGAAGTTCAACGGTAGCTCTGTCTTTTACGAGGCGCGAAATTGCGGAAAGGACTTTGAGGTGCCCTCCAACATCGCTTTCGGGAGAAGCAACTATAAAAAAGAGGAAAGTTTTTTCTCCGTCAAGGGATCCAAAATTTATTCCCGTGTCTTGTCTTGCAAAAGCAAGTATAAAATCGCTTACGCCTTGCGATTTTGCGTGGGGTATGGCAATGCCGCCGCCGATACCTGTTGAACCCAGTTTTTCTCTCTCGAGCACGGCTTCAAGAAAAACTTTTTTATTTTTCAGACTTCCGGATTTATTCACTAAATCCACGAGCTTCGCAATTAAACCCGGCTTGTCTTTTTCCTTCAAGGCCAAATCGATATATTTTTCTTTTAACAACTCGGATATCCTTATCTCCTTTATTTCGACCCTATTCATCTATCCTCTCTTCCTTATATTTATATTACGTATGCCGAGTTAAAGATAAAGAGTCTATCTATCCGCCGAAGGAAAGCAGTATATTGAATGTCTGCTTCGGTTCGGCTAATTCAGCCGGAAAGCGCGGATAAGGCCCCGCAGATTTTACGCACTGGACGGCTAAATTTTTTAAAACCGCATTCACTTCTCCGACAACAACCGGTTCTCCGTCAACGGTCCCGTCCGATTTCAAGGTAAAAAATACCTGAGCATCTCCATTGGCCCCCACGCCGATATAATTATCCGCTACATACTGCATGAGGCGATCACTTAAGGCTAGATAATACTCATTATAGGCATCAGACTTCTCTATTCTTTGCAAAGTCTGTTCCGCTTCTTTGAAGGGATAAGTCCTGGATCCAGGGGAAGAAGAAGGAAACAAAATTCCTCCAAATTCTTCTTTTGCAGAAGATTCAGTCGGTAATGTCTGCTCTTTCTCGGCGCTCTTTGCGGAAGCTATTTTCTGAGGCGCATTTTCATCTCCGGTAACTATGTAGGGGGTAAGCAAAATTACGAGTTCGGTCTTAGTTGTTGTATCCGTTTTGGAACGAAACAATGCCCCCAGAAGAGGAATATCGCCTAAAACAGGAACTTTGCTTAAGCTTTTTACCTGTTTGTCTTTCATCAATCCTGCAAGCACGATTGTTGCTCCGTCTTTAATCATTACCTGGGTCTCCGCCTCCGAGGTAGTAATAATAGGAATATTCTTACTATCTATAGATTTATATTCCTTAAGATCGCTTACCTCAGGCTTTACCTTCATGGTAATAAAACCTTCTTCATTAATAGTCGGGGTTACATAAAGTTTTACTCCTACATCCACAAATTTTACGGATTTGGCGGTTGCCTGTACTCCGTCAGCGCTGGTAGTAGTTGACTCCTCCACGTATGCCTCTTTCGAACCCACCAGTATTTTGGCTTCCTGACCGCTCACAACTGTAATACGCGGCGAGGAAAGGACATCAGTTTTACCTATCGTGTCTAATAATTTAACAAATCCCGTATACCTTCCGGCTTTATCCAATCCCAGAGTACTGCTGGCTGCTTCCCCTATTACAAAAGGACCAACCATGCCGCTGGTAAACTGGGCACCGAACTCTTTACCAAGCAAGGTTTTCCAGTCAACCCCCAATTTGTATTCGTCACTTAAAGCAACTTCTATAATCCTGGCTTCGATCAACACCTCTTTAGTCCTGGCATCCAGAGAAGAAAGTATTTTTTTGATTTGCTCCATCTTCTGATGGGTGTCGGTCAAAACCATGCGGTTGGTTCTTTCGTCGATTTTCACCTGCCCGACACCTTTGGTAACCAACTCCGCAATACGCGGCTCGAGATCTTTTACATTCGCGTAATTAAAAACAAACACCTCCGTTCTGGAAAGAGTATCCATTTTTTCTATAGCCTCTTCCATTTGCAGAATAGCAGCCGGGCTGTCAAGGAGCACCACGCTATTGGAACGATCGTCCGAAACTACTTTTCCGATCCTGCTTTTTATTTCATTGAGCGCTTTGGCAACATCTGCAGCCGCGGCATATTTCAAATGCACTACCTTAATCTGGCTGCGGTCATGCAATTTCCTACCATACATAACTTCATAATCCCGCTCATTCATAACATTTATAATATCGCCTTCTTTTTCGTAAGCCAGTTCGTTAGAGGCCATAAGTATCTCGAATGCCTTGTCCACTTCTACATCCTGAAGGTATAGGGTAACGTTGCCGCGCACATTTTTCCCCGCCACAATATTAAGCCCTGACTGCATAGAAAAAATCTTTAACACGTCCACAATATCCATATTTTTTATATCTAAGGACATCTTTTTACTTTTAGTATCGGGTAGCCCGGCCTGTATCGCGACAGATGCGCTATGACTAAACAACATAATGAATAACAAAATCAGAATTGTTTTTCTCATCTTGCCTCCTTAAAAGGCATTAATTTAAACCCAGAATTTATTATACAACAATTCGGGAACTAAATTATACAAAATCCGGGTTAAAGAAACAGTTCAAGCGTTTCGCCTTCGTAATTTATCTTTGCTTTGTTACCGGATACATCGTCAAGTTTCAGATTATCCTGAATTTGCCCCTTATAAAGAAAATATGTTTTCTGCGTCCTGTTATTCTGGATAATCGCCTGAGGCTTTGCTCCGGCAACAACCCCGAGGAGCTGAAAAACGGGAGTTGTAATACCTGCCGTAACGCCAGACGACTCCTGCCCCGGGATAGATTCCTGCTGAGTCGAACTGCCTTTGAAAAGTTTCCTCCTGCCTATCTCTTTAGAAAAATAATTAAAATCCGGCAGTTGTCCGATCTTTTTTACAGGAATAGCTGTTTCTTCATCCTTATCTGTACCGTTAAAAGAAAGCGT
>JBFZAB010000147.1:0-3831 GCA_041309285.1 Candidatus Omnitrophota bacterium | reverse complement strand
CGGAAAGAAGGAGAGATATGTTGTCAGTATGGACAGACTCTCGGAGATGTAAGATTACGGACGCAGGTAGCAAAAGTATTAGCATCATTAGGGATTAAGTCCGATGTAGGTAAAAATGTTGCCATATTTCATGACTTTGCGGAGTTATATGTAATTTTAGGGGAATTATTTTTAGATCCCGGAGATGTAGTTATGTATCAAGGTTCATCCGAAGATTTAAAACCCTTAGAGTATTACGGAGCAAAACTTAAACCCTTAAGCTTCGGGAATGCTAATGCAGGTAGTTTTGAAGGAGTAAAACTGGTTTTTATTGAAGACTCTTCAGGGTTCGATGCCAATACAAGGGCAGCATTATTAAAGGAAGCTGACGAACATAACTTTATCATCATAGAAAGAAATCTCAATCCCCAGGCCTGCGCAAGCTTGCTCAAACGGGATGATAAAAACGGCCGGGTTATTCTGCTTGATAATTTTGATCAAATTATTCCCGGGGTTTCTTCGATTATCCCTCTGATTTTTGCCGAAGCTTCCACGGACATCATGAGAAAAATAGAAATAGTCAAAGGAAATTTTTCGCTTTGTACAAACCAGATGTTGCAGGGTATTTTAATTCAGATGCTGGCGGAAAAAACGGCGGGAGTAGATATAGAATTTACGGAGGATGTAACCGCTTCAAGCGTAGATCTTGAGGCCTTACTTTCTGAATCAGGGGAAAAAGTTGTTCCTTCAGAGATAAGGGAGATCTTAATATATTCGGCAGTCAAGGGCCTTATTTATATTGCCGGAGGAGTTCCCGACCCTAATCTTTTTCCTGTAGAAGAATTTAAGAATATAGCGGAAGGAATTACTGAAGCGGATTGGAGCGAGATGATGAATTCGACAGATATATCCGGGCTGCTTAGGTTAAGAAATGCATATGCCAATTGGATGAATAGAAGATACGGAACCTCTATATCAGCGGATAATGTTTTTGTTACCAATGGTAGCCAGGAAGATCTGGCTGTGGCTATCGGCATGTGGGCCAAGCGCGAAGGCCGGAGTGTTATTACCGAAAGCCCGGCTTATCTGGGCATGCTCGGGGCAGTTGTGCCGTTTATAGGTGAAGATAAAATCAGCCATATGGACCTGCGGACTGAGGCAGGACGGGAGGAATTGCGTAGAAGGCTTCAGGAAGCCATGGATAGAGGAGAAGCCCCTCCGGCAATTTATGTTAATCCTGATTTTGGTAATCCTTCGGGATATTTATGGACGCTGGAAGAAAGACAAGGGTTGGTCGATGTGGTTAATGAATTCAGAAATAAAGGCTATGATGTGGTAATATTCGAAGATAATCCTTACGGTTGTCTGAATTATACAGGATTGAAAGAAGGGGAAGAAAAAGAACAGCCTCCCCTGCTTAAAAGTCTGGCCAGCGATGCGGTAATCTATCTAGGTACGATGTCTAAGATTACTTCTCCGGGTTTAAGAATCGGTTATTATGTAGCAGACCAGAAATATATGGAACAGTTTTCCGGAATTATGAAGGAGCTTAATTTGGCAGTTGCGGCGTTGCCCCAGTTTATTACTGCAAGATTTATCGAAACCGGCCTGGACGAATATATAGAGATGTTAAGGCAGGCCTATAAAGTCAAAGCCGATGCCATGCAGGCAGCTTTAAAAAAATATATGCCCGAGGGTATAAGCTGGGAGCAGGCAAAGGGCGGATTATTTTTCTGGGTAGAAACTCCAGAGGAATGGGAATTGGATTTGAAGAAATTATTAACCGAGAAAGCGGTTACGGGAGCGATAGGCGGCGTCAAGTTTGCCTATGTTCCAGGCAAAACTTTTAGTTTAGACGGAAGCACCTCTAATTGTGTCAGACTTTGTTTTTCTACCAGTTCCGTAGAGGATATTGATAGAGCAATATGGGCGCTGGGAGAGATGTTCAGACAGAATATGCCTAAGTAGAGGTTTTACATAAGTTTATTTTGTAATAACAAGGAGTTGACTTTCAAATTTTAAGGAGTTAATTTTTCCCCTGGATTAGTATTTATTATCCGCATGTATAAGAATCACCATCTTTAGAATAATTCCGAATTAAAGCGAGGGTATTGTTAGGCTGAAATAGCAGTGTTTTATAACAAATATTTACAGGTTTTAATAACTAATATTTTTAGTCGCACCCCTTGTCGTTTTCGTATTTTCGTGTTATATTTGTTGTAGAGCCATATTTTAAGGAGAATAGTTATGGGTAGATTCTTAAAAATCTATAAATTTGGGATTTTTTTATTTGTTTTACAACTTTGTCTGCATACTGCTTTTTGCTCTTTTTCTGTCGGTGACTATATTTTTCGCCGGACGAGAACCATTGCTTCTTCTGTAGAGCCTCAAAGCTTAGCAGAGATTGTGCAGGTGCTAAAGACGGGATGGGATAGAGGTAAACAAACTTCGATATTAACTCAAGTAGGGATATTGGTTGAAAGATTGCAGGCATCCGGCTCATCTCTTTCTGCTTTTAGCGAATACTCTTCCTCATGGTTAGATCTATATCTAAACACGGTTTTGTCCGAAGGTGGATTGCTTGATTCGGATAGGGCAGTAAGGGGTGCCGTATTGATGGTGAAGAAAGTTATGGAAACAAATAATTTTGCAACCATTCTTGGTGATGATTCTATAAATATCGAACTATTAAATGTACTTAGGAGTTTATGTAATGATTTGCATCGCAGTAACTTCTCTCAGCTTTTGAGCGAGGATAAGGAGAATATTTTGAAAGCTGCAGCACAAATTATTCCTTATGAAGAAAGGCTAGGTTTTTATATTGCCTTCCAACCTGGGATGTATGAAATATATAAAACGATGTATGGCTGGGCATATGAGGAAGCCAAAGCCTTTTTTGATACCTATAAAACAGCATACGAAAGCGCAATAACACAAGGTCGATGCGAAGCTGGATACGACTATGATCCTACCGAAGTTACCTTTTCTTTGCAGACGTTACCGATAGCAAATTTAATTCCCATCCATATTGTAAGTGCAGATTCAGGATACGGAAGCTCTGGCTTCAGGAATCGTTCTGAAGAAATAGACAAGGGAATGATATTTCCCGTTTCTGTTATACGAGTCAGAGGTATGCTTTATATTGCCGGTGGACACAAACGAACGTTGAATTGTTTAGAAAGAGGGATTACCAATATACCAGCATTCATAATTGATATAAAGAATCCTCCTTTAGATCTTGTATTGAGCCTGCAAAATGCTGCAGAATCTCAAGGGCTTAATAGTATAGAGGATTTGGCATTGAAGAATTTGGTTCTTCCGGATAAGGTTAATACAGATCTAATTTCTGCAGGTATTTTGGCTACTCAAGATACAAATGGCCTTCCTAAATTAATTGGCGATACGATTATAAAGTCAATAGTAGATTCCGTAAGAGATAATGGACATGTCACTGTTCTGATGAGCGTTAAAAACCTGCAATGTCTTTCTGATGCTTTAAACAGTAATAACTTCTATGGTCTGTATTTAGAGGATTGGAGCAAGGTAAAAATATTATTATATGCTCCTGATGAGGCAAAGACAGATAGCATAACAGCAGTATTTCACGGACCAGGTACAGCAGCAAATATTAGAATTATCAGCGCAGAACAGGAGCTTTCACAGTTAGCAGAAAACGAAAATATTGATTTAGCAGTCACTGATTTTACTACTATAGCTACAGATAATGCTGTTTCATCCGCGCTCACAGAGTCTGGCACTAAAACCGCTGTTATTATATCAAGCAGGACAGAAGGATTATTAGCCCAGTATAGGATTGCGTGCCAGGACAGTCAAGTTATGAGCGTGCTTAAC
>JBFZAB010000146.1:0-4483 GCA_041309285.1 Candidatus Omnitrophota bacterium | reverse complement strand
GATACAAGCAAATCCGAGGTTGCGAAAGCGGTATTAGACGAGGGTGCCTCGCTTATAAATGATGTAAGCGGATTTAATTCTGACTCCCGCATGAAAGATGTGGCTGCGCGTTTCGGGATTCCCGTAATTATCATGCATATGAAGGGTAATCCCAGGACCATGCAAAAAAAACCTTTCTATAAATCCCTATTTTCAGAAATGATAGATTATTTTAATCGAAGCATTGATATGCTTGTTGAAGCGGGTGTGAGCAAAGAAAGTATAATTATAGACCCCGGTATCGGCTTCGGTAAAACCCTTAATCACAACATTGAGATACTTAAAAACCTCAAGGAATTAAAGATATTGGGAAGACCCATACTCGTGGGTACATCGCGTAAATCTTTTATAGGAAAATTACTTGATGCCGATATAGGTAACAGGCTTTTTGGCACGGTTGCAAGCTCTTGCCTTGCCATGTTAAACGGCGCCGATATCTTGCGGGTCCATGATGTAAAGGAAATAAAAGAGGCAGCCATAATCATAGATTCTATAACGCGTTCTTAGGGTTAGATATGATACAGTTGATAGCGCATTATTTAAAACCGGCATTGGAAGTGCTTATGCTGTGGTATGTTTTCTACAGCACGCTTAATTTTATAAGAGGGACGCGTGCCATGCAGGTGCTCAGGGCATTATTTATCTTGTTGGTAATATTCTTTATTACTCAGCGTCTTGAGCTCGAGATAATTACATGGATACTTAATAAGGTATTTACGATATCAGTTATTACTCTCCTTATTGTTTTTCAGCCCGAGTTAAGAAGGGGCCTCGCGCGTCTCGGAGGCGGGCATCTTATAGGAATTTATTTGCACGAGGAGAAAACTCCCGGGGAACTTGTAAAGGCCCTGGTTAAGCTGTCTCAGAATAAAACCGGCTGCCTTATAGCCATTCAGAGGGATACCGGTTTAAAAGCTTATGCTGAAAGCGGAGCAATATTAGATTCAATCGTTAGCGAAGAAATTATTGAAACCGTATTTTCACCCTCGAGTCCGCTTCACGACGGAGGCCTTATTGTAGAAGGTTCGCGCATTGTTGCGGCGGGATGCCTTTTCCCTTTGACTGCCAATCCTGCGATTTCAAAAAATCTGGGGACACGCCATAGGGCAGCCATTGGCCTTACTGAAGAAACGGATGCTCTCGTAATTATTATTTCCGAAGAAAACGGCTTGATTTCGGTGGCTGAAAAGGGAAGGCTAAGACGAGATGTCGATGAAGAAGGCTTGAATAATTATTTGCGCGAGATATACCATATAAAGGAAAGGAAAAAGCGGGGATTATCCGTTAAGTGATAGACTGCTATGAATAATTCAATATTAAGAAATGTAGCTTTAAAATTACTTTCTCTTTTACTTGCCGTTTTAGCCTGGATATACGTGGATAACGAAATTTCTAAGTCAAAAGAGAAAAATAAAGTTACCGTTATTTGGGACAAAGAATGGAATCTGGAAATCAGGGATTTTCCGGTTAAGGCAAATATAAAAGGGAATCCTCCTTTGGGATATAATATTTTGGAATCCAGAATAATTATAAGTCCGGAAAGTTGCAGTGTAGTCGGTAAGAAGTCCGCGCTTGACAATATCGAGTTTATCGAGACCGAACCCATAGACGTACGGAAATTAATTAAGTCGGTAACGTTAAATGTGTCTCTGAGGCCGTTGTCAAATGTAAGCATTACCAAGGAAGAGGTGGAAGTAATAATCCCGGTCGAAAAGGGCGGACGCTAAAATGGTTAAATTAGGAGTGAATATTGACCATGTTGCCACTCTGCGCCAGGCTCGCAAAGGAGAAGAGCCGGATGTTATTTATGCTGCCAGGGTTTCTGAAGAAGCCGGCTGCAATAGTATCGTAGTGCATTTAAGGGAAGATAGGCGCCACATAAATGACGAAGACCTTAAATCTTTGCGCAGGAGTATAAAAACCAGGCTAAACCTTGAAATGTCAATCCTTGATGAAATCGTTAATATTGCCTGCCAAGTAAAGCCTGATGAGGCAACTCTCGTTCCTGAGAAAAGAAAAGAAATAACCACTGAAGGCGGATTGGATATAGCGTCAAACTTTAGTCTTATTAAGGAAGCAGTAAACAGGCTTGCCGGAAATAATATAGTGGTCAGTTTGTTTATTGACCCGGATCATATTCAGATAGAGAGGGCAAAGGATGCGGGGGCGCCGTTTATAGAGCTACATACGGGTAGATACGCAAACGCAAAAACTAATATTGAGGTCGAGAAGTGTATTGCTGAGTTAATAGACGCAACGCAATTTGCCTGCAGCCTGGGTTTAAAAGTAAATGCCGGCCACGGGTTAAATTATAAAAATGTTAAGAGGGTTGTTGAAATAGAAGGTATCGAAGAATTAAATATAGGGCACTCTATAATCTCAAAGGCGGTTTTTCTCGGGCTGGGAGATGCCGTCAAAGAAATGTTGGTACTTTTAAGATGAAAATCGGTACGGGCGTGGATTTGATCGAAATCGGGCGCATAAAAAAAGCGATAAATAGATGGAATGATCGTTTTTTGGATAAAGTCTTTACGCCTCGGGAAATTGAGTATTCAAAAGGAAAAAAATTTTATTTTGAGAATCTGGCGGCAAGATTTGCGGCTAAAGAAGCCGTCTTTAAGGCGATAGGTAATCTCAATCTCAGGTGGCAAGATATCGAGATACTAAATAACGGAGAAGGTAAGCCGGTTGTCAGATTAAATACAAGAGCCAGAGTTCTGGTAAAGAGAGAGAAAATTACCGAAATAAATATTAGCCTTACGCATAGCCGGGACTATGCGGTTGCCCAGGCGGTTATACTAAGGGGTCTGACCAAATGAACAATATGGAACAAAATATATCTAAGCTACTTCCGGTAAGGAAAAAGGAAGCCGGCAAAAGGGATTGTGGGCATGTGTTCGTTTTGGCAGGCTCAGAAGGTTTTACGGGAGCGGCTGCCTTGTGTTCGGAGGCTGCGCTTTTATCCGGCGCAGGGTTAGTTACCTTGGGTATTCCCGAAAGCTTAAGTCATATTATGGCGGTAAAATTAACAGAGGTAATGATAAAGGCTCTTCCTGAAACCAGATTCAAAACATTGAGTTTTAGCGCGAAAAAAGAAATTTTACGTTTCGAGTCCAAGTGCAATTGTCTGGTAATCGGCCCGGGCCTTTCGCGTAATGAGGAGACGGCCAAATTAGTAAGAAGCTTGATTGTTGAAAGCGGTAGAAAAATCGTTCTTGACGCCGATGGCATAAACGCATTAGAAGGCAACAGCGGTGTGCTTAAAAAAAAGAGGGGAGATATCATAATAACCCCGCATGCGTTGGAATTTTCCAGGCTTAGCGGTTTATCTGTCGAAGAAATTAAAAAAAATAGAATTACTCTTGCCAAGAAATTCATTATGCAGTATAATTCTGTCTTTGTCTTAAAAGGATTCAGGACTATTGTTGCCCGGCGAGATCGCCCGTTGTATATAAACAGTACCGGAAATTCCGGCATGGCAACCGCGGGAAGCGGAGATGTATTAACCGGAATTATAGGCGGTTTCGTGGCACAAGGGCTTGAGCCGTTTGATGCGGCAAAGTTAGCTGTTTATTTGCATGGATTAGCCGGAGATTTAGCAGCCAAGGAGAAAACCGAGTACAGCTTAATTGCCTCAGATATATTAAAGAATCTCCCGAAGGCGATAAAGAGTTTAATGCGTAAAGTGTAATGTTTAATGTGTAAAGTGTAAAGTACCGGTATTGAACATTACACATTCAACATTAAACAGAGTATGCTGGCGTAGCTCAGTAGGTAGAGCAGTGGTTTTGTAAACCACGGGTCGGAGGTTCGATTCCTCTCGCCAGCTTAATTGGCGGGTTTGAGGAATCGAAGAGAGCAATAAGAAAGTTAAATAAGGTTACGGAAGGTTAATTAAAGTTAGGGAAGGAATTTATTAAGTAACCCTATGTAACATTTTGTAACTTTAAGTAACGTTAGGTAACTTTTAAAAACGGGCAGGTGGCCGAGCGGTCAATGGCAGCAGACTGTAAATCTGCCGGCGTAGCCTACGGAGGTTCAAATCCTTCCCTGCCCACTGTTTTGTTAAATGGTAATTGGTCAGTAGTTAAATTTATCCAGTCAACTATTTAATCAATTATCAAAATGTGCGGGAGTCCTTCGATTTCGCTAAGGATTCCTGCAATGAGCGTAGTCGAATGTGCGGGAGTAGTTCAATGGTAGAACACAAGCCTTCCAAGCTTGTTGTGAGGGTTCGATCCCCTTCTCCCGCTTTTATTAAAGTTTAGGGGATCGAAGAGAACATATTAGTAAGTTAATTAAGGTTACGTAAGGTTATGTAAAGTTGAATAAAGTTACACAAATTTTTTTGAGCAAAATAATAGTCTGTAAAAATAGAAAAATATAAATAATATAAAAAAAATCTTGACAAAATAAATTAACGGTGTTATAATTCAGTTCTATC